>CAZTUZ010000075.1:7258-11855 GCA_964617055.1 uncultured Thiothrix sp. | reverse complement strand
AGAAGAGCCGCTATTGCCAGTGTTGCTGTTGCCCTTTGGTGCAACGTAGTCATAGTAACTGCTGCTACCACCAGAGGAATAGCCACTGTTGCCACTGCCGTAGTTGCTACCACCGCTACTGTAATTCCCAGAACCGCTACTGTAATTCCCAGCGCCTGTTGCACCACTGCCATTGCCATAGCTACCACCCGAGCCATAACCATAGCTCGTTGAACCCGTTCCGGTACTAGGCTGTGGATTGTAATAGTTGCCACCAGCGTTATAACCATTGTTATAACCACCACTGTAACCACCACCGTTGTTGTAGGTTGTGGTTGAACCGCCGCCACTGCCCGCCATGCAACCATCACCGTGATGATGCGCCAAGCCTTGTGGTGGAAGAACGTGAGTATGCGTTTTGCCACAGTGCGTATGCGTCACTGCATTACGATTCACGGCAGTGTTGCCACGGTTATAGTTGTTATAACCAGCAGATGAACCCGGAGGTTGCCAATAAGGATTCGGAGCGCAGGCTGCTGTCGTCAGCGCGACAAGGGAAATAGCAGCCGCCAATTTAAGTTTTTTCTCCATGAGTTTTACACCTGTATTATTAGGGCTTAAGGAATGTGAAGACACTCACAATTTTTGCTTTACTAATCGAACTATATATCAAATCTAAGCAAATATTGCCTGACAATCAAATGGCACATCCAATATCGTTCAGATTCGCTTCGCTGATCAGGGGGACAAACTGCACCATATCGGCGGTAACAGTTTGGTAAGTATCCGCTGTTGTGCGCGTAATAATTTGCAATTGCTGACTAACGGTCTGTTTTCCGACCGGAATTACCATCCGTCCGCCAATCGCCAACTGTTCGAGTAACGCCACGGGCACGCATTCTGGCGCGGCTGTCACGACTATTGCATCGAATGGAGATTCTTTGGGCAAACCCCAACTACCATCCGCTCGAAAACAACGAATATTGCGATACCCCAATGCTTGCAATAAGTCACGGCTGGATTGATACAACGCATCAACGCGCTCCACGGTATACAATGCACCCACTAATGGCGCGAGAATGGCTGCTTGATAGCCTGAACCCGTCCCCACTTCTAGCACTTTGCGCGGTGGAGTTTCCTCACCTTGCAATAACAGCTCGGTCATGCGTGCCACAATATACGGCTGGGAAATCGTTTGCCGATAACCAATCGGTAACGCCACATCTTCATACGCGCGACTGGCTAACGCTTCATCCACGAATAAGTGGCGCGGCACACGACTGATCACATACAACAGTGATTCGTTACGAATCCCCTGTTGCTTTAAACGCTCCACCAAACGATTGCGAGTGCGCTGCGAGGTCATACCGATGCCTTCGATGTCCAATACACGCCCTGTATTAGTTGGTTTTGCCATGAATCCCCTCCAACCAACGCTCCGTATCCACCAAGGCACGATAGCGTGTTAAATCCGCGTGAATCGGGGTGATCGAAATAAAACCCGACTCCACGGCATGGAAATCTGTTCCTTCCCCTGCATCGGCGGCATCGCCCACCACACCGATCCAATAAATATCACGTCCACGCGGGTCTTGAGCGCGAATCACAGGTTCAAAACGATGACGATTTCCCAGACGTGTCACTTTAAAGCCACGAACCTGCTCCCAAGGTAGATCGGGCACATTTACATTCAAAATCATGCTACTTTGATCAGGGTAATCGACGATGCGTGGTAACAACTGCAACACAGCCTGCACCGCACTGGCGTAATGCGTCAAAGGCTGTCCTTGTTGGCGTGCTACCAAGGAAACCGCCAACGCCGGATAACCTAAGAATCGCCCTTCCATTGCGGCAGCGACTGTCCCCGAATACAGCACATCATCCCCTAAATTTGCCCCTGCATTGATACCGGAAATCACAATATCGGGGTCATTCGCGTACAATCCCAACCCTAAATGGACGCAATCTGTCGGTGTCCCGTTCACACTGTAGAAATTTTTACCATGCTCGGTCAAGCGCAAAGGATTCCTCAAAGTGAGAGAATTACTCGCCCCGCTACAGTCTTGGTCGGGAGCGACCGTGATAACATGAGCAACTGTCGCTAGTGCTTCCCGCAGTTGGTTGATTCCTAGTGCTAAAAAGCCATCATCATTACTGAGCAATATATTCATGAGTACCAAAGATCTTTCTTTATTTCGTGAAGCTGTGCAGGATGTCAAACCGCTGCGCCCACGCAACCATGCACCACATCATAGCGCAAAACCACCTGCGATTCCGTTTAAGACGATAGAAGACGAACGTCAAGTCCTCAAAGATATGTTATCGGATGAATACGACCCCATAGAAATTCAACCAGGTGACATGTTGGTTTATTGTCGTGCGGGTATTCAAAACCGTGTGTTTCGGAAATTGCGCGGTGGGCAATACCGTATTGCCAGCGAATTGGATTTGCATGGGCTGAACGCTCGACAAGCTAAACAAATGCTATTGGCATTTTTGCACGATGCTCATATTGGCTATGGCGAATGCGTGCGCATTATTCACGGCAAGGGTAATCGTTCTGACCACCGTGGCCCTGTCATTAAAACTAAAATTAATCACTGGTTAAGGCAACATGATCGAGTTTTAGCATTTCACTCCGCTCGTCCGGTTGATGGCGGTACTAGCGCGATTTATGTGTTACTCCGACGGTAATTTTTTCCCATTCATGAATTATAGTGCTAGAATCATCTGTATTCATGACCAATAAAATACCGGAATGGGCAACACATGAAACGTCTCGCAATCACTCTGACGGCGTTACTCGCCACCACTGCTAACGCCGACACAACGAGCTGGCAAGATATTCAAACACAAAATACCAATAATAAAGAAGCCAACACGACGAGCGCACGTCTCCAGCAATTCCGTTTGTTGAGCTTGGATGAAACTAACCTCAAAAACCAAATCGACCTTACTAGCAGTAACAATACCGCACTTGCCAACAGCGCACAGGCTCGCGCTGAAAGCATTACCCTGTCACTTCCCTTGCCTGATGGTAGTTTTGCTGAAGTCATTGCTACACCATCCAACCTCCTCGCCGCTGATGTTGCTGCCGAGCACCCCGAAATCCAGACCTGGAAAGTGCAAGGCACAGATGGCAAAGTCATCAGTGGTGTTATGGACTTCACCACACTGGGTTTCCATGCCATGCTAGAAATGGCAAACGGCGATACATTATTCATCGATCCGCAAGAGGTAGCGGGCGAACGACAATACATTAGCTTCAGTAAGCAGGCTAATCGTGAAGCATTCCGTAGTGATTGGACGTGTGGCAACCACGATGCTATCAATAGTTTCCGCCCTGATCTCAGCAGCAATACTGCCGTCCGCACCGCCGCCGCAAAAGCAGGAGAAACCCTGCAAAATTATGATATTGCAATTGCTGCCACCGCCGAATACACCGCCTATTTTGGCAGTCAGGCCAATGCCTTAAGCGCGATTGTCAGCACCTTGAATCGCGTGAATCAGATCTACGAACGCGATTTAGCTATTCACTTGAATCTGGTCAGTGGTACGAACATTATTTACACCGATGCAGCTTCCGACCCGTATACCAACGGTAATGCTGTCAGCATGATTGAGGAAAATCAAAAATCACTGGCTACTGTGCTGGGTGAAAATGGGTATGACGTAGGGCATGTGTTTGGTAAAACCGATGGTGGTAATGGACTTGCCATCATAGAAGCTACTTGCACAAACGGGTACAAAGCGCAAGGTACGACGAGCTTTAGCTCCCCCAAAGGTGACGCGTTTGATATTGATTACGTTGCGCATGAATTGGGACATCAATTCGGGGCAACTCACACCTTCAATAGCCAAACAAGCAGTTGTGGCAACGGCAACCGTCAAGCAGAAACAGCTTACGAAGCGGGTAGTGGTAGCACCATCATGGCCTACACGGGAATTTGTGGTAGTGACAACCTGCAAAGCAATAGCGATGCCATGTTCCACGCAGCTTCAATTTCCCAAATTATTGATTATGCCCACAACGGTAGTGGCGCAAGCTGTGCCAGCTCCAGTAGTTTGTCAAATACCAACCCTACCGCCAATGCGGGCAGCGATTACACCATCCCAGCGGGCGTGCCGTTCTTACTCAGCGGTAGTGGCAGCGATAGCAATGGCGACACCTTAAGTTATTCATGGGAACAAATAGATGCCGGAACAGCTTCCAATGTGAATAGCGACACGGGAGATAACGCACTCATTCGCACACACTTACCCAGCAGTTCGCCCGCACGCTTTGTGCCGCAACTGTCAGATTTAACCAGCGGTGCGCAATCCGCAGGTGAATATTTACCAATTACTAATCGCACCCTGAACTTCCGCTTGCAGGTGCGGGATGGCAAAGGCGGTACCGCCTACGATGACATGAAAGTCACGACCTATAACACGGGCAGTACATTTGCCGTCACAAATCCAACATCCAAAACGTTATACCCCAGTGCCATTCAAACCGTAAGTTGGAATGTCGCAGGTACGGATCAATCCCCCATCAGTTGCAGCAATGTGGATATTGCTATCACGACCGATAACGGTTCGACATTCTCAACGCTACTGAGCAATACACCCAACGACG
>CAZTUZ010000075.1:0-7248 GCA_964617055.1 uncultured Thiothrix sp. | reverse complement strand
GACGGTTCAGCAGCGATCACCTTGCCTAGTAGCTTGGGCAGTAGCAACTTTATCCGCGTCAAATGCAGCAATAACTTATTCTTTGCCATGTCTGCCACCAACCCTGCAAAAGCGACAGCAAGCAGCGGCAGTTCCGACAACAGCACAAGCATTACCAGTAGCGGGAGTGGTGGTAGCGGTACATTACCGCTAGAATGGTTAGTACTCGGTGGGGCTGCTGCCCTATTCAAACGCCGCCGTCCACTACGCAAAGGAGTTGCCAGATGAAACCTTATTTCGCTGCTTTGATCTTATGTGCTGCCCAATTGGGTGCATGTCACGAACCTATCGCCCCCGACAATGCAGGCAAAAACCCCAGCAATAACGGTGGGGTGCATATTCCATCAGCGGGGGAAATTTCCGGCAATCAAGACCAGTATTACGCGCAACAGCTCCCGATTTTACAAGCCAAAGACCCCGTAGCCGATGCCAAAGCAGCCATTGCCAAAGGTGAACGGTACTTTCTATGCAATGCCGGACGCAGTGCCACTGTTCCAGGTCTAACAGCAGAAGTCTTCGCTGGTGTAAAAACAAACTGCCCAATCCAATGCCTTGATGGTGTAACAGACGCGCTATACGGAAAAAATCATAGCCGTTACCTAAGTGCCGCACTGGAATATTCCGCCTGCTGGAATCAAACCATGCTCCCCGCCTGCCAATAATCAACTACACTTGCGGCATGGGGAAAAAAGACATTATCAGTAGGTCGGGCTTCAGCCCGACAAGCTTCTAGGAAATATCAGACTGAAATCCGACCTACGAGGCTTAACTTAACGGCAGTTCCGGCTTTTTCTCAATAGGAAAAGCCGAAACACACCCGTTCTTCCTATCTCAGCGTTAAGCTGTCAATGTACGCACGCCATCCGCACCACCAAGAATTAGCACATCTGCTGGGCGAATCGCAAACAAACCATTGGTGACAACACCGGGGATTTGATTAATGCGGTTTTCCATTTCCACCGGATTGAGAATGTCCAAACCGTGTACATCAATAATGATATTGCCATTATCCGTGGTGAAACCCGCACGCAACACCGGATTACCGCCCAATTTGACCATTTCCCGCGCCACTAATGCTTGCGCCATTGGAATCACTTCAATCGGTAACGGGAACTTACCCAAGGTTTGCACCAGCTTGGTATCGTCGGCAATGCACACGAACTTCTCACTCGCCCCCGCGACGATTTTCTCGCGAGTTAATGCGCCGCCGCCGCCTTTCACCAAATGCAATTGCGCATTGGATTCGTCCGCACCGTCCACATACAGCGATAACTGCCCTGCTTCGTTCAAATCCAACACGCGAATGCCGTGACCTTCCAACCGCTTAGCACTGGCAATCGAACTGGCAACCGTTGCTTCGATCTGGTGTTTCATGCCCGCCAACAAATCAATGAAATGATTCGCGGTCGAACCTGTGCCAATCCCCACAATCATCCCCGGTTCAACGTAAGCCAATGCAGCCTGCGCCGCCGCTTTTTTCATAGCATCCTGATTCATGCTTATCCTTAACAGTCGTTTTCAAAAGGTGGTTTGCTTATACTGACCGATTCTACAGGCACAGCCTCCCAAGTGAAAATAAAGTGAAGACAATGAGCAAATCGCTGATCGAACGTATCCTTACTGCCCGTGTTTATGACGTGGCTATCGAAACCCCGCTGGATCGGGCGCGTAGCCTGAGCGCACGGTTGGGGAATGAGATTTTCCTGAAACGCGAAGATTTACAACCCGTGTTTTCGTTCAAACTGCGCGGCGCGTTTAACCGCATGTTTTTACTCACGCCGGAAGAACGCGCACGCGGCGTGGTCGCAGCTTCGGCGGGCAATCATGCGCAAGGTGTTGCCTTATCCGGCACAGAACTGGGCATTAAAACCACGATTGTCATGCCGAAAACCACGCCGGAAATTAAGGTGAGAGCGGTGCAAGCATTTGGCGGTACGGCAGTGTTACACGGTGGATCATTCGACGAAGCCTATGCCTATGCCCGCGAATTGGAACAAAAACAAGGCATGACGTTTGTGCATCCGTTTGACGATTTGGATGTTATCGCCGGACAAGGCACGATTGGCATGGAAGTGTTACGCCAGCATCCTGACCCGATTGACGCGATTTTCCTGTGCGTTGGCGGTGGCGGTTTGGTCGCAGGCGTGGGTAGTTACCTGAAATACTTGTACCCCAACACCAAAATTATTGCCGTGGAACACGAAGAAGCCCCCACGCTTTACACCTCCTTGCAAGCGGGTGAGCGCGTGTTATTACCGCAAGTCGGCACGTTTGCCGACGGTGCTGCTGTGAAACTGATTGGCGAACAAACCTTTGAAATTGCCAAAAATGTCGTCGACGAAGTAATTCTGGTGAATACCGATGAAACTTGCGCGGCGATCAAAGACGTGTTTGAAGATACACGCACCTTGCTCGAACCTGCGGGTGCATTGTCCATCGCAGGAATGAAAAAATACATCGCAGAACATCAGTTACAGGGTAAACACTTAATCGCGGTTGCCAGTGGCGCGAACATCAACTTTGACCGTATGCGCCACGTTGCCGAACGTGCCGAATTGGGCGAAGGGCGCGAAATGTTGTTAGCGGTAACGATTCCCGAACGCGCAGGCAGTTTCCGCGAATTTTGCCACGCGATTAGCCATCGCCCGATTACCGAATTTAACTACCGTTACGCCGACGCACGCGATGCACAAGTCTTCGCTGGGGTAAAAATCGCAGGAGGTAAAGCCGAACGTGAAACCTTGTTGAAGGATTTGCGTAACAAAGGCTATTCCGTTACCGATTTGACCGATAACGAGGTGGCGAAAATTCACCTACGTTACATGGTCGGCGGGCATTCCAACGGTGCGAAAAATGAAGTGCTGTACCGCTTTATGTTCCCCGAACGCCCAGGCGCATTGCTGCATTTCTTAACCAGTATGAGCGCGGGTTGGAATATTAGTTTGTTCCATTACCGCAATCACGGCTCGGACTACGGACGTGTGCTGGTAGGGATACAAGTACCACCGGATGAACGTGGCGACTTTAGCCGCTTTTTGGATGAGCTGGGTTACGATTGTTGGGATGAGACTGAAAATCCAGCGTATCAACGTTTTTTGGGATAGTCATTGTTAATTATTAAGAATGTGATACAAATCAAATTCCGTTATTGAACATGTTTTGCTCATAGCATATTCTGACCTCGCATAATTCATGTGAGGGACTTTGTTTATGCTACACAACCACCCAATACGCAAGGTGTTGCTGGTGACGGCTGTTAGTGTGATGTTATCCAGTACAACACTAACAGCCTCCCCAATGCCCGATTCCGCCGCCATTCACTTAGCTGGTTTACCGCTGGCGATGAGTGATTTGCCCACCAGCCCATTACGCACTCAAATCGCTGCATTACCCAGTGCTGCACAAGCCACCGCCTTAGCCCGTTTAAGCCAACTGCACATTAGTAAACAAGACTTGTCGTTGTTTAAGGTTGACCAGCAAGGTGGTATTTTCGTCGTTGATTCTTTGCTACGCCCCCCGCCACCGTCGGCGGAATACCAAGCAGCTCATGCCAGCGAAACAGCTCCAACCACGGCTCTCAGTGAAAGCGAAACCTTTGCATTGCACAGTAAACCTGGAGCAAGCAATGTGGTTTATCTCGATTTCAACGGGCATACCATCAGTAATACTGGGTGGAACAGCAGTTATGGCATAACATCATGGGAGGCACGTCCGTATGATATGGATGGTTCACCGACCACGTTTAGTGCCGCTGAATTAGCCAATATTGCGAGCGTTTGGCGACGCATTGCGGAGGATTACGCGCCATTTAATGTGGACATTACCACGCAAGAGCCAACGACGTTTACCAGTACAACAGGGCGTATCTTAATCACACCGGGTACAGACCAAAATGGCAAACTGTTGCCTGCAGGTAATTCCAGCGGTGGTATCGCTTATGTTGGGGTGTGGGGTTACAGCAATTACACGACATCCTTTTCCCCCGCTTTTGTTTATTCCGATATGCAATACAACCAACCGGATTTTATTGCAGAAGCAGCTTCTCATGAATTAGGGCACAACCTTGGCTTGAGCCATGATGGTACAAGCACACAGGGGTACTACCAGGGACATGGCTCTGGGTACGTCAACTGGGGGCCAATCATGGGGGCAAGTTATTACATCCATCAATCGCAATGGAGTAAGGGCGAATACACCGACGCGAATAATACCCAAGATGACGTGGCAATCATTACCACGAAATTGACCTTACGCGCCGATGATCACGGTAACACGGCGGCAAATGCCAGTACGCTGAATATTTCCGTCACGGGTAGTGTTGTTTCGACCACGCCGCAAAATGACCCTGCCAACGCGAATCCGGCAAACAAGGGGATTATTCAATCTCGCACGGATGTGGATGCCTTCGCTTTTGATACCGCAGGCGGTGCCGTTACTTTAACCGCCACTCCAGCCCGCGAGTTGACCAAAACACGGGGCGGCAATTTAGACATTCAAATCGTCTTGCGAGACAGTTTGGGGAATTTGATTGCCGATAACGATTTAACGGACGACAGCCATGCGACCATCAGTACCACACTGGCGGCTGGACGTTATTATTTATTCGTTGAAGGGGTTGGCAATGCCGTTACGCCTTACACCGATTATGCTAGTTTAGGGCAATATTTCATTAGCGGTACGATTCCACCTGATACAGGCGGCGTTGATCTTACCCCAGATGCTTTTACGTTTACGGATCAAACTGATGTAGCCCGTTCAAGTGCATTAACATCCAACAGTATCACCGTAACGGGTATCGCGGCGGCCGCACCGATTAGCATTACTAACGGCGAATACAGTATCAATGGTGGAAATTACACTAACGCGGTGGGAACGGTTGCCAATAACGACACCGTAACCGTGCGTCATACCTCATCTGCCAATTATGCCACTGTCACCGAGACAACGTTATCGATTGGGGGCGTATCTGACACATTCAGCAGTACCACGATTGCTGCACCGATTCCCGCTACGTTAACCGTTAGCAAAACCGGAACAGGCGGCGTTACCAGTGCTCCTGCTGGTATTAGCTGTGGTACAGATTGCAGCGAAAGCTACGATAAAAACACGATTGTCACTTTAACAGCTACCCCTGTCAGTGGTTATGCCTTTAGCAGTTGGTCGGGTGCTTGTACCAATACCGCTAACACCTGCACAATCACAATGGACGACAATAAAACCGTTACGGCGAATTTTGTCAAAACTTACACACTGACCCTCAATAAATCAGGTAATGGTTCGGTAGTCAGCACTCCTGCGGGCATTAATTGCGGTACGGACTGTTCCGAAATCTACAATAGCGGTGCGTCCATCACGCTCAACGCAACACCTGATAGTGGTTACGCTTTTGGCAGTTGGTCAGGTTGTAGCGTCGTCAATGGCACAAGCTGCACCGTCAGTATGACAGCAGCAAAAACCGTTACTGCCACATTCAAACCGTTATATGCCTTAACTGTCAGCAAAACTGGAACAGGCTCTGGCACTATTGCGAGCAGCCCTACAGGGATTAGTTGTGGTACGGATTGTGCTGAAAACTACGCCAGTGGTACAAGTGTGAAACTCACCGCAACAGCAGCAACAGGTTCTAAATTCACAGGTTGGTCGGGAGCATGTGCAGGCATTACGACCTCGTACTGTACCGTTAGCATGAGTGCGGCGAAAACCGCTACGGCGAATTTTGACATCATCACCTACGGTTTAACGGTGAATAAATCGGGTAATGGTTCGGTTACTAGCACTCCAGCAGGCATTAGCTGCGGTACGGATTGCACCGAAACTTACAATATCGGTACAAGCGTTACCCTAACAGCCACTGCCGATAGCGGTTATCGTTTCAGCAGTTGGTCAGGATGCAGCACCAGCAGTGGCACGACGTGTACCGTTAGTATGAGTGCGGCGAAAACCGTCACTGCAACCTTCAAACCGCTGTATGCCTTGACCGTGAACAAAACGGGAACAGGCTCTGGCACAGTCACTAGCTCTCCGACAGGAATTAGCTGCGGCACAGACTGCACCGAAGAGTATGTCACGGGTACAAGTGTCAAACTAACGGCGACTGCTGCAACGGGTTCTAAATTCACGGGTTGGGCAGGTGCTTGCGCAGGTATCACCACCACATCCTGCACGGTCGCAATGTCTGAGGCAAAAAATGCAACCGCCGCCTTTGACACGGTTTTAACCGTAGCAAAAGTAGGGAACGGTTCTGTAGTCAGCACGCCAGCGGGTATTGATTGCGGGACGGATTGCAAAGAAAACTACGCTGTTGGCACGAGCATCACACTAACTGCTACTGCCGACACAGGCTACCGCTTCAGCAGTTGGTCAGGTTGTACATCCACCACTGGCAATACTTGTACTGTCAATATGACTGCCAGCAAGAGTGTCACCGCGACCTTCAAGCCGCTTTACACACTTAGCGTCAGTAAAGATGGCACAGGCTCTGGCACAGTCACTAGCTCTCCAACGGGGATTAGCTGTGGCACAGACTGTTCTGAAGACTACCTTTCTGGCGTGATTGTCACGCTCACTGCGAAACCTACAACAGGTTCAAGCTTTACGGGCTGGAGCGGAGCATGTACAGGCACATCCACTTGTACGGTCACCTTATCGGCAGCACGTTCTGTGACTGCTACTTTCAGCACGCCTTAAGACACAAAGCCTCCCGTAGTCTTTTACAACGGCAAAATACCCGCCAGCATTTCGCTGGTGGGTATAGGTTACAAAATTTAGTAACCATAAAAATATCAAAAAAGATATGACATATATCAAGATTTAGTTAATTAGTGATAGAAATCGTTTCTAGTTATGACGAAAATCATACCGAATTAGCTTTCTTAACCAATACAAGAGTGCATTCTTATGGTGTTTCGTCGTCATTACGTCAAGCCAGTGGCTTTGGCTGTGTTGTTGTCACTCCCTTTCTTAGCCAACGCACAAACCACTGATTTTAAAGCTCATACTGTGGGTGCGCCATTGCAATTAGGCGACTTACCTGCCAGCCCGTTACGCGCTCAACTGGAAGCGTTACCAACAGATGTACGTTCAACAGCCTTGGGCAAACTGAAAAACATTCACATATCCAAAGCGGACTTGCAGTTCTTGCGTGTGGACAAAAAAGGGGAAGTTTATTTTGTTGACAGTTTTCTTCCTGTCGGGCAAGCCAAAGCGACT
>CAZTUZ010000074.1:0-12188 GCA_964617055.1 uncultured Thiothrix sp. | reverse complement strand
GTAGTAGCATCAGAAAAATCGATAGTAATGTGACTAGGACAAAATGAGAGGGCAGTTGTGAGCGCGACATCTTGATAACCTTCAGCAAGCGTAGATCAAGTCCAAAAATCAAACTTATTCAAAGGTTATCATAAGCAAAAAAATATCAATTCACTGAAAACATATTATTACAAAAACTTTATTATAAAACTAACTTTAGTTAGTTAATTATTCCCAACAACAAAATGGGCAGCTCGAAAGCTGCCCTAACGCGAGGTGAAATGACTTAAGCGATATGAAAATTGAGAATCCAGGAGTGTCAGGTCAGGAGATTATCAATTTGTTAAAAATCCCCGCTTTCTAAACGTTTCTTCATTTCTTCACGGCGTTCTTCTTGGCGTTTTTTGCGCTCGTCCTGCATTTCCTTGAAGGTCGTTGCCTGTTCAGGAGTCAGAATCGCCGCAATTTTGGCTTCACTGTCAGTACGCAAGGTTTTCATTTGTTCTTGCATTTGTTGATGCAGCTCATCCATTTTGGTGCGTTGTTCTTTCATAATTTCGTCGAATTTGGTTTTTTGTGCGTCGTCCAATTTCAACTTATCTTGCAACATATCGCCCATGTGATCGCCGCGTCCGCCACCGAAACCACCGTGACCACCACAATCGCCACCAGGACCTGCAAACGCAAATGCTGATACGCCCATTACACTTACTAAAGCTGCTGTCAGTAATACTTTTTTCATTACATTCCCCTTTAACATTTTCATCAGTTTTGGTTTATATCGTGCAAGGCTTCTTGCCTGCGATGGGGAAATACTAACGAATCATTGTGCAAGCTTATTGTTGTAATTGTGCAAAGAGTGTGAAAGTTAAATGAGCGCAGAAATATCCTGTTCAAAGCGGCATTACGCCGCCTCAAACTTGTAACCCACGGAGTAAACAGAATGAATAAGCTCTTGATCTGGCGCGATTTCTGATAACTTTTTGCGGAGTTTTTTAATGTGGCTGTCAATAGTACGATCCGACACAATACGATTGTCGGGGTATACTTTTTCCATCAACTGATTGCGCCCAAAAATCCGCCCAGGGTATTGGCGCAAGGTATCCAATAATTCAAATTCGACCAAGGTCAAAGTTGTTTCCTGCTGACCATACTTCACCAACAAACGATCTCGATCCAGCACTAAACCCGCTATCGCATCCGTTGTGGATGCTGTTGCCGCCATCGGCATGGATTCAGTCACTTGCCAACGGCGTAAAACCGCTTTGACTCGCGCCACCACTTCACGCGGGCTAAAGGGCTTGCAGATATAATCATCCGCCCCCAATTCCAACCCCAATAAACGGTCGATTTCTTCCACTCGTGCAGTGAGCATAATGATCGGTGCATGGGAAAACTTACGGATTTCCTTGCACACTTCCAACCCATCTTTACCCGGTAACATCAAATCCAATAAGATCAAAGCGGGTTGTTCCTGACGCACCCACTCGCCAACCACCGCACCATTGTCTAGCCAATGCGTTTGGAAATTCGCGTTTTGTAGGTATTTACGCAGTAAATCTGCAATTTTTGGTTCATCTTCAACGATTAAGATACGTTCCATGTTGATTATCGCGCTTTAAGTTGCCACAGGTAAGGTCATACAAATTTCTAAACCACCTAACGGTGAATGTGCCGTCTTTAATGTACCATTGTGCGCAACCACAATATTATGACAAATACTTAATCCTAACCCTGCCCCTCCCGTTGCACGGTTACGCGAACTTTCTACGCGATACAAGCGTTCAAACAAACGCGGCAAAGCATCATCAGGCACGCCAGGTGGCGAATCTTGCCAACAAATACTCACCTGACCATTAGCTTGCCATGCGGCTAAACGCAATTGCCCTGGTTTATCGGTGTAACGCAAACTGTTTTCCAGTAAATTTTTAAACAACTGCTGCAAACGTTGCGGATCACCCTGCACGATTACCGCCTGTTGCCCTATGCCGCGCGTATCCAATTGTAATTGTTGGTCGTGGCATTGCGTGCTGTACAAATCCAAAGTTTCGCGCAATAGTGCAATGACATCACACGGTTCTTTGCGGTAACTGAGTGCTCCACTGTCAGACATCGACAAATCGTAAAGATCATTCACCAAACGTTGTAGGTTACTTACCTCCTGATGCAAAGAGGCCAACGTTGCCACATCTGGCTGGTTAATCCCGTCTTGTAAAGCTTCAATTTCGCCCCGCAAAATCGCCAAAGGCGTGCGCAATTCATGGGCAATATCAGCAATCCACTGCTTACGACACGCCTCATTTTGTTGCAAACGTTCGGCAAGCAAATTGAAATCCGTGGTTAATTGCCCCAATTCATCATTGCTAAAACGTGCCATGCGTAAAGTGTAATTCCCATCAGTTAATTGACGAGTTCCTTGGCGTAATGCCTGAATCGGACGTACAAAATGGCGCGATAACCCAAATGCCAGTACACTGGCTAATAATAAACTGACAAACCCAACAATCCAGATAGCATGTTGCAAACGGTCAGCAAATTCCATGTCAATTTTTTCGGTTAAATTCTGACGTGGATGCAATCCCAAATAACCCACGATCTTATTATCGATCATTAATGCCCGAGTATTTTCCGGCACAGGCAAACGCTCATTACCCTTTACTAGGTGGCGATTCTCATCAAGTAACACAACCCGCGCAATATAACGATCAACCTGTTGACGCATCCGCGAACGCGGTGGCGGCAAACCACCTACGGCCTGTTCCTCATGCCACTTAGGTGGTGGCGGTGGTATTGGTGGCTCGTCAAATGGCTCTTCACCGTTTGCAGGTAGCATACTGCTACGAAACGCTCCTGCTATCAGCTTATTCCACACACGCGGCGTATCTTTCAACGGCTGCCAACCACTATTGGCTTGATAATACTCGATCAACTGCGTTTCTAATTGTGAAAGTGCACGTTTTTCTTGTTCATTAACATAAGCTAAGAAATTGTTATTAAAAGTGTATTGCACCAGAAAAGTCATTCCGCCGATCACTAATAAACAGGCGAGAAATATCGTGGCGAATAGTTTGATACGAATGCTAGACATAATACTGCCCGACTAAACACTTGCAACAGGGAATTAGCTGCAAGTGTACCGAACAATATTAGAGAAAGATAATAGGGGGATAAAACTTATCAGGGAACTACTGAGCTATTTCCAACCAAACATGACCCTTTGTACCCGACTCTTTAACCTGTAACACCTTAACCTTTTTACCTGCGGCGATATTGCCTTTAATGGCGGCATGTTTACCTCCAGTATTTTTGCTAGGCGGAGAAGAACGCACCGTCGCCCCCCAACTGACGGCATAGGTTTGCCCTGCGACGGGCAATTCATTGCCAATCGACAAACCTTTTTCCACCCAATGCCCATTCACAAATTGCCCGGCATAAATCCACCCTGCTGATGCCGCAACCACTGGCGTTTCCCGCGTTGCGGCAGTCATTGGAGCTTCGGTCGGTGCTGATGGTTCAGCAGGTGTATGGGGCATCGCTGCGTCAACCCCACCAGTTGTCGCACTCGTTGTTGCGTTAGTCGTGGTCACTTCGGTTGCTGGTGGGGTTACGGTTGCAGATATGCTAGCATTTGCGGATGATCCGGTGTTTTCGCCCGTCATTTGTTGCTGTGCTAACCCGCTCTCAGGCGGCGTTGGTGATGGCGTGTTAGGCGTAACGGTAGTTACTGTCGGTGTTACTACTGTTGTATCCACCGCTGGAGCGGTTCGTTCTGGCGTATCATTAATCGATGCGGCTGCCATGATCGGTGCGGGCTGATTATCACTAGGTGGTGGTGCAATGGTCGGTGCAGTCATGGAGGCAGCGGGCATTGGTGTTACCGACGTGCCCAATGCCGTAGGCGTAGTGGTCGAAGCTGCCACTGGCGGTGGTGCAGTCGTCGCATCACCACTATTTAATGAATGATTAAATAAGAATGCGGTGCCCGTCAGTAAAAATACTGAACCCGTTACGAGACCAATTAACTCGCGCTTCATTTGCTGCTTGCGACGGTTTGGACGATCAAGACCCCATTGATTTGTCATTTTGAAACTATCCTTGCTTTAGTGTTTTTGCATTTCAGCTATAAAGGATAGCAAAGATTATGCCGCTTATCAGTGATCAATTATTATTCTTTTATCAGATGTATTCGTGGTAGCACTGATTGCCAGCATTGCACAATAATTCATAGCTAATCGTCCCTGCTGCCTGTGCAATTTTATCCACGGGTAGGTGTTTCCCCCACAACTCCACCATGTCCCCTACTCGTGCCTCAATACCAGTTAAATCAATCACTAACATATCCATCGACACCCGCCCCAAAATGCGTGTTTCGCGGCCATTAATCCACACTGGAGTCCCCGTCGGCGCATGACGCGGATAACCATCCGCATACCCACAAGCGACCACTCCGGTGCGTGTATCATCAGAACAGACATAGCTTGCACCATAACCAATACTTTCCCCTCGGGGAATGGTGTGCACGGACACTAACGGGGCAGTCAATGTCATCACGGCCTCCAAACCGTCACGTTTTGCATTGCCATGAGCAAAAGGCGAAGCTCCATAAAGCATGATCCCAGGACGCACCCAATTCACATGACTACGCGGCCACGCCAAAATACTCGCGGAATTTCCTACGCTACGCGGTGCAGTCAAACCATCCGTGTATTTTTCAAAACGCTCGAATTGCTGTTGCGTATGAGCATTATTTGGCTCATCCGCACAAGCCATGTGCGTCATCAACCACGGAGTTGGTTTGATATTCGGATGCTTGCTTAATCGCTCAAACAGCGGATGTGCCTGCTCTACTGGAAAACCCAAACGGTGCATTCCCGTATCCAGTTTGATCGCCACATCCAACCTTATAGAAGGTGGAGCCGCATCCAACAACTCCAACTGCGCATGGTCATGTAACACCGCACGCAAACGGTGCTCTGCCATCGCCTTCATCCCCTGCATGGTTTGGAAGCCTTGCAACACCAAAATAGGGTGAATGAAACGCGCCTGTCGCAATTCCAATGCCTCTTGGATACAAGACACCGCAAAACCATTAGCATGGCTTAACGTTTCGGCGGTTTTGAGCATGTTATGCCCATACGCGTTCGCCTTAATCACCGCCATCGCCAAACTATTTGGCGCAACTTCACGGCAACGAGCGAGGTTATGACGCAAAGCCGAACTATCAATAATGGCGCGTGCAGATCGTTTCATGCAGGTAATCTCACTCTTGTAACAATTATTCGTATCCCGGCGTGTAAATATCCGGTGTGAAATTCTCAAAGCGCGTGTACTTACCAAGGAAGGTTAATCGCACCGTTCCAATCGGACCATTCCGCTGCTTGGCAATAATGATTTCCGCTGTTCCTTTATCCGCCGACTCAGGATGGTACACCTCATCACGGTAGATAAAAATAATCACATCCGCATCCTGCTCAATTGCGCCCGATTCGCGTAGATCCGACATCACTGGACGCTTATTCGGGCGTTGTTCCAAACTGCGGTTAAGCTGTGACAAGGCAATTACGGGCACACTGAGTTCCTTTGCTAACGCTTTTAAGGAACGCGAAATTTCTGAGATTTCCGCTGTACGACTTTCACCACTGCCCGTTTGCATCAATTGCAAATAATCGAGCACAATCAAACCCAACTGCCCGTGTTCGCGCATTAACCGCCGCGCCCGCGCTCGCACTTCTGTCGGCGACAAAGCAGGGCTGTCATCAATGAACATCGGTACGTCAGAAAAAATCTTCACTGCCGTTGCCACACGCGGCCAATCCTCGTCCGTCAACTTTCCAGTACGCAAACGATGTTGATCCACCCGCCCCATTGACGACAGCATCCGCAAAGTCAACTGCTCGGCTGGCATCTCCATACTGAAAATCGCGGTAGGTAGTTTCTTATGCGCAGCAGCAAATTCCGCAATATTCATCGAAAAAGTGGTGTTATGCACAAGCACATCTTCAGCAACAAAATTATGCGTCTCAGGCACGCTTAAATCATAAACTTGCTGCTCACCAATGTATTCAATGCTAGTAATTTCATCCCAATATAAATCACTTTGTGCCAGTTGAGTTAAGGTTGAGCTGCTCAGAGCTTGTGCAATTTCTGCAAGCAATGCTCGGCTTACGCCTCGTTTGCCCACATGGAAATTGTGCCCTGCATTACGTCCCATACGTTTGGCAAGTGCCGCCCAACTTAATGTGCCTTTAGCCTGCTGAATCAACTCCCACACTTCTGGTGGTAATGTATCCAAAATAACCTTGGGTGCTTTCGTTTGACTAACGGTTAATGCTTGGCATACAGCATCTTCTTTGCCATAAATCCCAATATCCGTTAAGAACCGTTGTACATGCGCTTGATGCGTAATGCGTAATTCATAACAAGAGCGAGTCGTTCCCGCATAATTCACCTGCCGATAACGTAGTTTCGCCAAAATCCCAAAACGCAATAACAAATGCTGCATATCACGCGCAAGTCGTTCACTCACCGTTGCATAAGATAACGCGACTTGCTCACCATTTTGCACATACACACTACCATCACACGCAAATGCTCGATTCAAAAAAATAGCCATTTGCTCACGCGACAACTCAAACACACAGTCGGGAATACATTTAGTATGGGCACTTTTGCCCATTAACCCTAGCTGTTGCAACCATTCAGTAACAGGATTAGGCGCAGAACGTGCGGTTGTAGCATAACCATGAGGCATTAATGTTTGTGGTTCTAACTGCAATTCACGGCACAAAGCACCAAAAGTATCCGCAACAGGAACAGCTTCACCGATAGTCCAATAATGCACAGTTGCGACAGCCACACCTAAACGCTCAGCCAGGTGTTGCAAAGTGAACGACAACTTCTGCAACTGTTGGCACAAACGAGCTGCAAAGTCCTGACGAGCAACTCGCAGAAAAATCTCGTCACTTGCCAAGCGAATAGAAGGCGTTCGTTGTCCTTTACTATCTTCTAAACGCCACTTCACACCAACAAAGTCATCTAGTGCAGTAATGAAATCTTCACGAATACGCTCATTAGCATTAATAAACTGTGGACAAGTCTGAGTCAAACCACCATCAGTCAGAAAATAAGCCAGTAATTTTGTGCGCTGCTCCGACAACGTACCCTTACCAAAGAATGGCAAAACACGCGGTACAGCAATGCGTTGCCCAACCACTAATTCAGATAATGCTCGCCAACCGTGTAAGGTGAGAAACGGATGCGTAATGGTCGTGCTGATTTCGCGACCTAACGCGGTACGCACACGAAACACTGGTTTAACACCATCATCAACAAAATGCGAAGGCTGCGCAGCACGAAAGCATAACTCGTCATCTAGGGTCGCTAGGTTAGCGGTCTGACGGGCAACTAAATCATCAATGATTTCCAACCGTCCCGAAACGGGATCAAGAATACGACTACCCGCGAGAATACATTTCCCCATCGACGGCCGTCCGGCGACAATGACCAGATCGCCTTTTTGCAAACCGGAGGTCATTTCATCGAGATCATTATAGCCTGTGGAAACACCCGTAATGCTGGTATTGAGTTTGCTGAGTTCTTGGATATGATTCAGCGTTACTTTCAGTAAGTTTTTCAGCGGTTTGAAAGCCTGACCTTGTTTTGCACCGTGCTCGGCAATCTGAAACACTTTACGCTCGGCTTCGTCAAGAATTTCCTTACTGCTGCGCCCTTGTGCAGTAAAAGCGGCATCGGCAATGCTTGTTCCCACGCCAATCAACTGACGCAGGATGGATTTTTCGCGCACGATTTCCGCATAAGCTTTAATATTTGCAGCACTAGGCGTATCGCGTACCATTGTCGCAAGATAGGCGAACCCCCCCGCATTTTCCAACTCATTACGCTGCTTGAGCCATTCTGAAACGGTCAACACATCCAAAGGTTGATTATCACTAGCAAGACTAGACAAAGCACGAAAAATCAGACGATGATCCTGTCGATAAAAATCGTCTTCGGTCACTTTATCAGCCACACTATCCCATGCGGTACTATCCCCCGTGCGCCCACTGATCAGCAACCCACCTAATACGGACTGTTCCGCTTCGATGGAGTGGGGTGGGATTTTGAATGAATCGTATGTATCAGCCATGCAGTAAGTCTAACGGAATTTAAGCTTATTAGGGACAGGGGCTAACCGGAAAGAAAGTCATGACAACCCGTAGCATGACGGCGGCAAGGTTCACATAAAACAAAACCACCCGCAACAATCATGACCCTGCTGCGGGTGGTTTGTTATTTGTCAGTCGCTACAATGTGAGTGCGAATCGCGCGATTACTCAGCTTCAACAACGACTTTAACAGTGGTATCGACTTCAGTGTGTAAGTGAATACCAACTTCGAACTCACCTAAGTGGCGCAACGCACCGCTAGGCATACGGACTTCACGACGTTCAATTTCGACACCCGCTGCAACGATAGCATCAGCGATTTCGTGATTAGAAACTGAACCGAATAATTTACCTTCGTTGCCCGCTTTGGCTTTGATGGTCAGTACCATGCCTTCCAATTGTGCTTTACGCGCTTGAGCAGCAGACAGTGTTGCAGCCGCTTCAGCTTCGAGTTCTGCACGACGTGCTTCAAATTCAGCGAGGTTGGCTTTCGTAGCCATTTTCGCTTTACCTTGTGGGATCAGGTAGTTACGCGCATAACCAGGGCGTACCTTAACAACGCTACCCAAGCCACCCAAGTTTTCTACTTTTTTCAGCAGAATGATTTCCATACGATTCACCTTGTCTGTACGCAGGTGTTGTCACCTGCACTTAAAACGTTAATCTTTGCGTGCCTTTAACTGACTGCGAAAATCGGCGATACCATCAATAATGCCGAATGCTGCCAACAGGATGCCAACTTGTACAGGTAACAACATCAACGGTATGTATAAACCTAATAGCCACAGCTTAGATTGTTGCAATGCTACGAGTAACCCGTGTACCAATGCCATGCCTTGGAACACGAATACAGCCAATCCGGTAAACAATAGGCTGATTAGCACCGTTTGCGAGCTGATTAGTGCTGTAACAATAATCACAATCATTGTCAGTGCTGCCAATTTACCGAGGCGCAACTGCTGCCATTCCTGCTGAAAACCACCGACGTTATACAGTTGTGACTGCCAATGTCGTGCAATTAACAACGAAACTATTAAGAATAAATTGATACCAGCCGCGATACAGCCACTCAACATATTCGCCATGCTGTTGAGTATCTGTTGTTGGTCGTCAGCAGACAAACCCTCAGGAAAAAGCTGAAGTTCTGTTGCCATTGCGACTAAACGCGACCAAAAAGGCTGAGATTGCCAGAAAGCGGCTGCATCCCCCACCACCAGATGAAAGAGCAATACAGCTCCCATGGAACTGCCAAGCAATAACGTTAAGGTACGCGACCACGAAACGCTTTTACACAATACCGTCGCCAGCGTGATGACCAACAACCAAAGCTGCATCCCGAAGAATTGAGGCAGAGCACTTCCCGCTAATACGCCGGACAAACCACCCCAGAACCCTAATGCAGCATCTTGTCGTAAGACAAAGCTTAACGCACCTAACAGCACACTGCTGATACCGGCAATTAACAACCCTCGTTGCCAACCGATACGAAGCGTGATCAATGCAATCGCTGCACTGCTGAACACGCCCATTAGCGGCAAAAACGCAAAAGACAACACCGCGAAAAACACAACAAACCCGATGGCTTGTAATGGGCCAATCATGATGAAGCTGGCCATTGGTGCTACCCCTTGCAGTTTACCGTCTTGCAGTCATGCCACGCCGAAACGTGGCACGGACACACAATTACTTGTGTTGGTCTGAATAAGGCAACAGAGCCAGGAAACGAGCGCGTTTGATCGCGGTCGCCAATTGACGCTGATACTTTGCTTTGGTACCGGTGATGCGGCTTGGTACGATTTTGCCTGTTTCAGTAATGAAGCTTTTCAGAACGTCGATGTCTTTGTAATCGACTTCAGCGATGCCTTCAGCCGTGAAACGGCAGTATTTTTTGCGGCGGAATTGACGTGACATAAGTATCTCCAGATCAGCCGTGATTATTCGTCGTCAGATGAATCGTCATCATCTTCAGGCAGTTCTTCTTCGCGGACGCGCTTGTTAGACTTGCCTTCGCCTTCTTTTTTCAGCGGAGACGCATCAGTAACAGCCTGTTCCATCTTGATGGTAATGCTACGGATAACCGCATCATTGAAGCGGAAAATACTTTCCAACTCTGCCAAGGTTGCAGCATCACACTCGATGTTCATCAGTACATAGTGCGCTTTGTGCAGTTTGTTGATGGGATAAGCCAATTGGCGGCGACCCCAGTCTTCCAAACGGTGAACACTACCACCGCTGTCCTGCACCATACCACGGTAGCGTTCTACCATCGCTGGCACTTGTTCGCTTTGATCTGGATGAACCAGAAAGACAATTTCATAATGTCTCATTAATGGTTTTCCTTTCGGGTTAAACAGCCTCCTACTCGTGTAGTGAGGCAAGGATAAAGGGCAATGCCCATAGAAAAGCGCGGCATTATCTGAGATTCACAGGGTAGTTGTCAATTCAATGTGATTTTGGGCTACACTTAAACTCAATCCAGTTATCAATAAAAACAACTAATGTTAAAAATAAGAACCGAGGGTTTCATCAACAATACACGAGGGTTCATGTTAATTCAGCATTATCAGCGGCGATACCCACTCGATCTTCCTGATTGGACGTTTATTGATGTGCTACACAACAGCACCAATGCAGTGATTTTCCTTGCTGAAAATACAGCAGGTCAACGCGCGGCTATCAAACGCTTCAAGTTTCGTACTGACCGCCTAGGCGACTCTGCCATTGAGCACTTTCACGCAGGTATCCGCCAGATTGAAACGCAACATTACCACAGCCTAGTTAAGCTGTGGCAAGGCGGCATTAACCACAGTGTCATTTACCTTGTCATGGAGTTTGTGCAAGGTAAAACGCTCAAAAGCATCCTGCAACAGCAACCATTACCCATCATAACCACACGTTTACAGTGGTTTTTAGAGATAACACAAGCGTTACAACGCGTTCACGCGCTTGACATGCTGCACTTGGATTTAAAAACATCCAATATCATGGTTCGGGACATGGAAAAAACCATCACACTCATTGACTTTGGACTGGAAACACGCCTGTTATTAGAAGCTGGCTTTCTGCACGAGGATGAAATTTATTGCACACCATACTACGTTAGCCCCGAACGCATCATGGGGGAAACGCCCGACGCACGCGCTGACTTGTATGCATTAGGCGTGATTTTGTATGAATTATTAACAGGGGAAAAACCCTATGAATCCACCTCCCTTTCTACCCTGCTAAAAATGCACGCTATCGCACCGATCCCACGTTTGCCGGAAACTTTTACCACTTACCAGCCATTATTGAACCAACTCATGGCAAAGTTTCCCGAAGGTAGGCTGGATTCTGCTACAGATGTGTTATATTGGCTGCATCATCATAGTGTATGAACTAATACCAAAAATGAATAAATGATGAATGAGGGCTTACAACCATGTTACGTTTTCTGGCGGTTTTTTTGTGTTTGCAAGGGGTGCTGTTCGGTGTTGAAATGCTACAAACCGTGCAACAAACCATCATCCTACCGTGGACGAGTTTCTTAGCAGATATTAGCGGGCGTTTGATTTCATTGTTTGATGCCAATGTTAGTGCAGCGGGTAAGGTCGTGCGTAGCACGCTAAACGGTTTTGCTGTTTCTATCGAGCCTGGCTGTAATGGCGTGGAAGCTATGATTGTGTTGATCGCTGCTATTCTCGCCTTCCCTGCCCCTTGGCTTTATAAACTGCAAGGGTTAGTGTGGGGATTTCTGGCGATCCAAAGCATTAATTTACTGCGTATTATTAGCTTATTCTACCTCGGACAATGGAGCATGACGCTGTTTGACTGGGCACATTTATACATCTGGCAAGCCCTGATCATGTTAGACGCACTGATTGTGTTTCTGGTATGGATTCGTTACCTACCATCCTCACGTTCTGTACCGCCATCGCCCAATCAAGCAGGAGCAACCGCTTGAATACCGTTACCACACGCCGCCCGCTGACACGCTTCATGCTGGGTGTATTAATCTTTTTCCCGATCACCTTTTTTGTATGGTATCTCACGGCTGCGTATCAC
>CAZTUZ010000073.1:0-12379 GCA_964617055.1 uncultured Thiothrix sp. | reverse complement strand
AGTAAAACTATTTCACCGCAGTTGATGAGTTCTGTAATGGAATGCGGGGGGATGCGTCTTGATTTTGATAAGGCGGTATGGAGTTGATGTATGAATTGGGTGGCGTTGTCAACACATCCAACCGCACTGCGGGCTTTGAGCGCATAGTAGAAGGCATATGAACAGCAGTCATTGTATCATCAGGAGCACGTTCGGATAATTGTGTAGCATTTTTCACGGTTTCATTATGGCAGGCTGCCAATAACGGAAAAACAAAGGCAAGACCCGCAAATAATTTCACAGAAAGCCCCCAATAAAATCTGAGTTCATAAATACGGGAAACACCCACTGACATTTCGGCTCAGTGAGTGCGGTTTAGAACCATTGTGATTGTTTTTTAGCTTTAGGCTATTTCGACTTAGCAGGAGTGATGTATTTTGCCACGGTATAACGGATAGGCTTACTCTTCTCAGGAGACAATCCTTCGTGCAAAACGACGTACTTGCTATCCTTCGTCCAACCAGTTTTGACCACATAGCGGTTACCGACAATCCACTTCAAGCGATCTTTTTGATTTTTAATGTATTCCCCGCCTGCAATATTCAACAAAAAGTGACGTGTATCATCACTAGCTTCTGCTTCGTGCAACAATAACACACGACCATCTGGACTAAATGAAATTGCACTTGCATAGGGAATAGTTGCGATTTTTTTCTTGCCTTCCCAAATTTCTGTTGAAGCAGTACCTTCTTCACCAGGGAGAACCTTCGCCACAAAACCGAGCTTGGATTGCACATCTCCAGCGAATGCGTTGCCAACAGCACCCAGCATCATTGCCAACAGCACAGAAAGCATGAATCTTTTCTTACCCGTAGTTACAATCCCAACCTGCATCATTTTTATGCTCCTCAATGTTAGTTAAATTTACAACATCGCCAAACACGCTCAGTGTCATAACAGACATCTGACACCATCGAAATATTCGACAATAGTAATAAACGCTAACATATTATGGCACTTAATAAAGGAAGAAGTTCAGCTAAATATTAAAATTGACCGAAAAAATATTTCAATATTTAGAAAAATATTCCCGCAACCGCTCCACAGCTTGTTCCAAGCGTGACACACCACAAGTATAAGCAAAGCGCACATGGGTATCGGCTTGGTGCGTGCCGAAATCAATCCCTGGCGTGAACGTAACACCCGTTTTGTCGAGCACATCACGGCACAGGATTTGCGCATCTTTGCCAAACTTTTCAGCATTGGCGTAAATGTAAAACGCGCCTTGCGGTTCGGCTTGTACGCTAAAGCCCAATTCACGCAAAGCAGGTAGCAGAAAATCGCGCCGTTGTTGCAATTCTTGGCGTTGCGCTTCCATGATGGCTAAAGCTTCGGGAGTGAAAGCCGCCAATGCAGCGTATTGCGCGGGAGTCGGTGCGGCGAGAAATACATTTTGCGCGAGACGATCCAACATTTCGACAGCGTATTCAGGGGCAACCACCCAACCCAATCGCCAACCCGTCATACCGAAGTATTTGGAAAAGCTATTAATAACCCAGATATTTTCCGCATCAATCGACAGTGCGGTAACATCCGGCACACCGTAGGTTAAACCTTGGTAGATTTCATCGACGATTAATTCCCCACCGCGTGCGCGAGTCGCGGCATAAATCGCGCCTAATTCTGGCAAACTCAATACCGTGCCTGTCGGGTTTGCAGGTGTCGCCAGCAACACCGCACGCGTGGTAGGTGTCCAATACTCGGCTAAATGTGCGGGAGTTAATTGGTAAGCGGTGTCCGCGCCGACGGGAATACCCGTGGCTTTACCTTCAAACAATCGTACAAAATGCCGATTGCACGGATAACCAGGGTCAGCCATTAACACTTCGTCGTCTGGGTTGAGCATTGCACCCAATACCAATTGCAACGCGCCCGACGCACCGGGTGTAATCAGAATCCGCTCTGGCGCAATCGTTACCCCGTAACGGTTGGCGTAATAACCAGCAATCGCTTCACGCAATGCGGGTAATCCGCGTGCGGCAGTGTATTTGGTTTGCCCTTGCTGCAAAGCCCGAATCCCCGCCTCAACAATCGGTGCTGGTGTGGGAAAATCCGGCTCACCAACTTCCAGATGGATAATGTCTTGCCCGGCGGCTTCACGTTGCCGCGCTTCCGCCAATAATGCCATGACGTGAAACGGCTGGATGTCGTGCATTCGTGCGGCCGGAAAGGTTTGCTTATCCATCGGTGGGTCTATTTTTTCAGTGACACAAACAAAAACAGCGAGACACTTTGCAGTTATCTCGCTGTGATATTGGTGGGCCCACACAGATTCGAACTGTGAACCAAGGGATTATGAGTCCCCTGCGCTAACCGTTGCGCCATAGGCCCTAAACGGACAGGATTAGTTGGTTGGCAACTGACCCGGATCGTATTCTAAGAAGCTGCGAAGCATATCTGAACGGCTCGGATGACGCAACTTGCGCAACGCTTTTGCCTCAATCTGACGAATCCGTTCGCGGGTTACATCGAACTGTTTGCCCACTTCTTCCAAGGTATGGTCGGTATTCATATCAATCCCGAAACGCATACGCAAGACCTTTGCTTCACGCGAAGTCAGGCTGGATAACACTTCACGCGTGACTTCCGACAAACTGGACGTGGTAGCGGCTTCAATCGGCGACATGATATTGCTATCTTCGATAAAGTCACCCAAATGGGAGTCTTCATCATCACCAATCGGCGTTTCCATCGAAATTGGCTCTTTAGCAATTTTCAGGACTTTACGGATTTTATCTTCCGGCATGTCCATTGCTTCGGCTAATTCTTCTGGCGTTGCTTCACGCCCTTTTTCCTGCAACAACTTACGCGAAATGCGGTTAAGCTTATTGATGGTTTCGATCATGTGTACCGGAATACGAATCGTGCGTGCTTGGTCAGCAATCGAACGAGTAATCGCCTGACGAATCCACCACGTCGCATAGGTCGAGAATTTGTAACCACGGCGGTATTCAAATTTATCCACTGCCTTCATCAAACCGATATTACCTTCTTGAATCAAATCCAAGAATTGCAACCCACGGTTGGTATACTTTTTAGCAATGGAGATCACCAAACGCAAGTTAGCTTCGACCATTTCTTTCTTCGCGCGACGTGCTTTAGCTTCACCCACGGACATACTGCGATTGATGTCTTTGATTTGTTGAATGCTCAAACTGCATTCGCGCTCGATTTCCAGCAATTGCTTTTGCGTTTCTTGCACTGTTGGCAATAAACCCAATAATTTAGTGTGATCACCGCGCTTGCTGCTGCAATAACGCACCAACCATTCCAAATCAGTTTCATTCTGCGGGAAACTGTCAATAAAATCTTGGCGTGACATGCCACCACGCTGCACACACAGTTTCATAATATGGCGTTCGTTATGACGAATACGCTCAACAATTTCATTTAACTGCGTGGTCAGTTCATCAATAATTGGCTGTGCTAAACGAAACTCCATGAACTTCGCCGCTACCGCTTCGCGTGTTACCGCATATTGCGACTCGTTATTATTAAGTGCTGCGGTCTTCGATGCTTCATATAACTCGCTTAGCTCGGCGAATTTCAGTCGTGCTTCTTCGGGGTCTGGACCGGTATCAACAGGATCAGTAGGTACTTCGTCTTCGTCTTCATCAACGACGACTGCTGCTTCATCATCCGCGTCTAACTTATCACCGAGTTCGTCGTCCATTGGTAGAAATGCGGCGGCGATTTCTTCATTAGGATTCGTGAACCCGTTAATAATGTCAGTTAGGCGCATTTCTTCGGTGTCGATCAATGCGGCTTTTTCCAGCAGAACTTCTGTCGACGCGGGATACTGTGCTAGCGCACGCAAGATTTCGTTCAGACCTTCTTCGATCCGAATTGCAATCTGGATTTCGCCTTCGCGTGTCAACAATTCCACCGTACCCATTTCGCGCATGTACATGCGCACAGGGTCCGTCGTTCGTCCAAAATCGCTATCGACGCTGGCCAAGGCAGCGGCAGCTTCTTCGGCGGCTTCGTCGTCTGCTTGAACTGCTTCATCATTCAGTAACAAAGAATCGGCATCAGGGGCATGTTCATAGACAGTAATGCCCATATCGTTGATCATAGCAACGATATCTTCAATCTGTTCCGGGTCAACGATGGTATCAGGCAGATGATCGTTAACCTCGGCATAGGTCAGATAGCCTTGTTCCTTGCCTCTGGCAATCAGTTCTTTCAAGCCGGACTGTTGCTGCTCTTCGTGACTCATGCCCTAAACTCTCTGGAAAAAAGGTCGGTGATTATAGCATATTTTTCTGAAATACAACCTTCCGATTGTTACCGTTAAACACCAGAATTGTGCAGTTCAGACAATAAGCATAGTAAATCGTTGCGCTCTTGTGTATTTAATCCGGTAACTTGTTCGCGCTGCAACAGTTGATCTAAACGCTGCTGCTGTGCTTGGCGTTTGATTTGCGCCAAACAATCACAAAACTCTCGTACCAATAAATCACTTTCTGCATCATAGTCAATTTGCAAACCAAGTAAACGAGCCAACGCTAGCGCGTGTGGCGTACCTCGGAAGTGCTCAACAAGAGCGGCAGTACGAATAGTGGGGTCGACTTCAATGATTTCAAGCAAAGCCAGTAACAAATCCACCCCCGCAATATCATAACGCGCCCATTGCTCTGGATTACCACAATGCTCAGCCAACTGAGGAAAGTGCAATAATAACGCAATCGCATGGCGCATGGGGGTACGTTTCATCACCAAGTCACCAGAACGACGCTCAGGAACGGCGACACCCGTCCGCTCCTGTACTCCACCCTGTTTATAACTTTTAAATATGCGCTCTTGCGTATTATCTAAATAACCAAGCCGAATTAACTCGGGCATTAATTGGCGTTTTTGCAGAATATCAGGCATCTTCGCCAATAAATTTGCGGCTTCTTTCACAAAACGGGTGCGATCTTCTGTTACATTTAATGTGTAATTTTCCCGAAACCCCAATTGTGCATTTAAACCCAAAACAAAAAACTTGGTCAGCGGTAAAGCTTTTGCCAACGTTTCTTCAAACGCACTTTTGCCGATTTTGCGCACATAGCTGTCGGGGTCTTCTCCTGTCGGCAAAAACAAGAACCGGACGTTTTTATCGTCTTGCAATTCGGGCAAGGTATTCTCCAGCGCACGCCATGCCGCTTGTTTACCCGCTCGGTCGCCATCAAAACAGAATACAATTTCGGGCACAAGACGAAACAACTTGCGCACATGATCGGGCGTTGTTGCCGTACCCAACGTTGCAACAGCATAGGTAATGTCATGTTGCGCTAAGGCAATTACATCCATGTAACCTTCGACCACCACTAAACGCTCAAGTTTGCGCGTGTATTGGCGAGCCTCAAACAAACCATACAATTCCGAACCCTTATGGAAGACTTCCGTTTCGGGTGAATTGAGGTATTTTGGTTTGCCATCACCAATAATCCGCCCACCGAATCCAATCACACGCCCGCTACGGTTACGAATCGGAAACATAATGCGTTCCCGAAAACGGTCATACACTTGTCCTTCATCATTACGGATTGCCATGCCACTCGCTACCAGTGCAGCGTGGTCAGATGCCACAAATTGGCGCGTAAAACTGGGTATTGATGGTGCAAACCCCAAACCGAAACGCTCCACCATTTCCGCACTTAGTTCACGCTGCTTCAGGTAAGCTTGCGCGGTAGAAGATTGAATCAGTTGACTTTGATACCATTGCATAGCGCGTTGTAATAGTTCGTGTAAATTTTTATCACGACTTGCAGCCTGCGTTTGACGTTTTGGTGCATTCCCTGTACTTTCACGGGGCACTTGCACTCCAATGGTACGCGCTAGGGCCTCAATTGCTTCGACGTACTCCAGATGTTCATACTCCATCAAAAATGAGATGGCTGAACCATGTACGCCACAGCCAAAACAGTGGTAGAACTGTTTGCTAGGACTAACGGTGAAAGATGGCGTTTTTTCACCGTGAAAAGGACAACAGGCCATGTATTCCCGACCGGCTTTTTTTAACGGCACGCGCGTACCTATCACGTCAACAATGTCGACGCGAGCAAGCAATTGGTCTATGAATTCGCGGGGAATTTTTCCTGCTGTATTCATCATCACATAGGTGTCGGTTGGGATAATTGAAGTAGGTCAGTATAGGCTATCCGAAGCGTAGCGGCTCTTTCCATACCCGCAAAAACGCGCTAAGGTGTCTAGCCCTGACTCCGTATTTTGTAACATAATAGCAACCCTTTTGTTGCCTGAGATTCCGATGAGATACACCGATTTACCCCCAGCGCAAGGGCTATACGACCCTGGCTATGAACACGATGCTTGCGGCATGGGTTTTGTGGCGCACCTAAAAGGTGTTAAGTCACATCAGATTGTCCAACAGGCATTAAAAGTACTGACCCACATGGAACACCGTGGTGCGTGTGGTTGTGAGGAAAATACCGGTGATGGCGCAGGCATCCTGATCCAGCTACCACACAAATTCCTCGCTACCGAGTGCAAGGCAATTAACATCAAATTGCCTGCACCTGGCCATTATGCTGTGGGTATGGTGTTTTTGCCACAAGAAAGCGACGCACGCGCCGAATGTGCGGCTATCTTTGCTCGCATTGTCGAAGAAGAAGGCCAAACTTTACTCGGTTGGCGCGATGTTCCTGTCAATCCAACCCCTATTGGTAAAACAGCGCGTAATGCGATGCCAGCCATTCGCATGGCGTTTATTGCCAAGTCGGCTGACATTGCCGAAGGCATTGACTTCGAGCGCAAGCTGTACGTTATCCGCAAGCGCACTGAAGCGGCCATCAAAGCAGGCGGTATCGGGCACATTTATTTCCCCAGCTTATCGGCACGCACCATTGTATTCAAAGGGATGCTGACCACCGAACAAGTGGGGCAGTTCTACCCTGATTTGAATGACCCACAAGTCGAAACCGCGATTGCGATGGTTCACTCACGGTTTTCAACCAATACGTTCCCTAGTTGGGCACGAGCGCATCCAAACCGCTACCTGATTCACAACGGTGAAATCAACACCGTGCGTGGTAACGTCAACTGGATGAATACACGCCAAGCGGTAATTAAAACCGACGTATTCAAAACCGATTTGGACAAATTATTCCCAATCGTTAATCCTAACGGTAGTGACTCCGCGATGTTTGATAACACGCTGGAATTTATGTACTTGTCTGGGTATTCCCTGCCGCACGCCATGATGATGATGGTTCCCGAACCTTGGGCAAACCACGAAAGCATGAGTGCGGAGAAAAAAGCATTCTACGAATACCATAGCTGCCTGATGGAACCGTGGGACGGTCCTGCGGCAATGGGCTTTACCGATGGTACAGTCGTCGGGGCAACACTCGACCGTAACGGTTTGCGCCCATCACGTTACTACGTCACCAGCGATGACATGATTATCTTGGCATCCGAAGTCGGCGTATTGGACGATCTCGACCAAAGCAAAGTCATTTCCAAACAACGCCTGCAACCTGGTCGTATGTTACTGGTCGACACTGCGCAAGGTCGTATCGTTTCTGACGAAGAAATCAAACAACAAATTGCTACCGCCAAACCGTATCAGGAATGGCTGGAAAGCAATTTGATCGAACTGAAAGATTTACCCGACATTCCACACCGCGTCTTACCTGAACACGAAACCTTGGTTCAACGCCAAAAAATGTTCGGCTACACCTACGAAGACGTGCGCAAAATCCTTGTGCCAATGGCATTAACGGGAATGGAACCGCTCGGCGCAATGGGGATCGACTCCCCCGTTGCTGTGCTTTCTAACCAAGCGCAACCACTGTTTAACTATTTCAAACAATTATTCGCGCAAGTAACCAACCCACCTATCGACTCGATTCGTGAGGAAATTGTTACTTCGTCTTACACCACTTTAGGTTCAGAAGGCGACATTACTGCTCCAAATGCAGCGAGCTGCCAGCAAATTCTGCTGAAAACGCCTATTTTGGACAATGATGAACTAGCGAAGCTGAAACACATTGATCGTGACGGCTTTAAGTGCATGACCTTGCCTATTACCTTCCGCGTGGCTGAAGGAGAAGTAGGATTACAAGGCGCATTGGAACGCTTATTTGAAGCGGCTGATAAGGCGATTGAAGATGGCGCGAACCTGATTGTATTATCCGACCATTTAGCCGATGCGGATAACGCACCCATTCCATCGTTGTTGGCGGTTGGTGGTTTGCATCACCATTTGATCCGTGAAGGCACGCGCACTCGCGTCAGCTTGATTCTGGAATCCGGCGAACCGCGTGAAGTTCACCATTTCTGTACCTTGCTGGGTTACGGTGTCCAAGCGATCAATCCGTATTTGGCGTTTGAATCGCTGGAAGACTTGATCCGTGAAGGTTTGCTGCCTAACCTGAAACACGAATACGCGGTTCAGAAATACATCAAAGCCGTGACCAAAGGCGTGATTAAAGTCATGTCGAAAATCGGTATTTCCACCATTCAATCCTATCGCGGGGCGCAAATTTTTGAAGCACTAGGCGTTAGCAATGCCGTGGTGGATACCTACTTCACGGGTACAGCTTCGCGCATTGGCGGTATTGACCTCAATACCATCGCCAAAGAAAGCTTGATGCGCCATCAAACTGCTTACGACCACCACGATGCCGAACACCGTTCTTTACGCGCTGGTAGTGTATTCCAATGGCGTAATGAGGAAGAAGAGCATCAATACAACCCCGCAACGATTTACACCATGCAAAAAGCGGTGCGCACGGGGGATTACAAGCTGTATAAAGAATACAGCCGTTTGATGCACGAAGATGCTGAAACCAAGTTCAATCTGCGTAACTTGTTGGAGTTCAACTTTGCGGATAAACCGATCCCATTGAGTGAAGTGGAATCTGCCTCCAGCATTGTGAAACGCTTTAAATCAGGTGCAATGTCGTTCGGCTCGATCAGCAAAGAAGCGCACGAAGCCTTAGCGATTGCCATGAACCGTTTGGGTGGTAAATCCAACTCGGGTGAAGGCGGCGAAGACCAAGCGCGTTACACCCGCGATGCCAATGGCGACTGGCGTAATAGCGCGATTAAACAAGCCGCTTCTGGTCGTTTTGGCGTTACCAGTTACTACCTGAATAACGCCGAAGAAATCCAGATTAAACTGGCTCAAGGTGCGAAACCAGGTGAAGGTGGTCAGTTACCGGGCAAAAAAGTGTACCCGTGGATTGCAAAAACCCGTGGCACAACGCCAGGCGTGGGCTTGATTTCCCCACCACCGCACCATGACATTTACTCCATCGAAGACTTGGCGCAGCTCATTCATGACCTGAAAAACGCCAATAAACGCGCACGGATTAACGTCAAACTGGTGTCCGAAGTCGGTGTTGGCACGATTGCCTCTGGTGTTGCCAAAGGTAAAGCGGATGTCATTTTGATTTCCGGTTACGACGGTGGCACGGGTGCTTCCCCGAAAACCAGCGTGCAGCACGCGGGCTTACCGTGGGAATTGGGCTTGGCGGAAACGCACCAAACCTTATTGCTGAATAACCTGCGTAGCCGCGTGCGCCTGGAAACCGACGGTAAATTAATGACCGGACGTGACGTAGCCATTGCTGCCCTGTTAGGTGCAGAAGAATTTGGCTTTGCAACACTGCCATTAGTCGCGCTGGGTTGTGTCATGATGCGTGTATGCCATTTGGATACCTGCCCTGTCGGTATTGCCACGCAAAATCCCGAACTGCGCAAAAAATACAGCGGCGACCCTCAATACGTCGTCAACTTGCTGATGTTTATTGCCGAAGAACTGCGCGAATACATGGCGAAACTCGGCTTCCGTACCATCGATGAAATGGTCGGACGCGTCGATAAATTACGCCAAGAAACCGCGAAAGGTCACTGGAAAGCATCAATGGTCGATTTGAGCAAAATCCTCTATCGCCCAGAGTTGGATGAGTGCGACGGTGTTTACTGCATTCGCACCCAAGACCACGGCATTGCACAATCTTTGGACGAACGCGCGATCCTTAAAGCATGCCAAGCTGCGATTGATGACGGCACGCCTGTCACCGCCGAGTTCCCAATCAAGAACATCGACCGCGTGGCGGGCACAATCACGGGTGCAGAAGTTACCCGCAAATACGGTGAAACTGGCCTACCTGAAGACACCATTCGCTTGAAGTTCAACGGTTCAGCGGGTCAAAGTTTTGGCGCATTTTTGCCTAAAGGTATGACGCTGGAATTGGACGGCGACTGTAATGACTACATTGGTAAAGGCTTATCCGGCGGTAAACTGATCGTTTACCCACCAAAAGATGCGCAATTTGCCGCCGAAGACAATATTGTTATCGGTAACGTTGCCTTCTTTGGTGCAAGCGATGGCGAGGCCTACATCCGTGGCGTTGCTGGCGAACGTTTCTGCGTGCGTAACTCTGGCGTGAAAGTCGTTGTCGAAGGCACTGGCGACCACGGTTGTGAATACATGACTGGCGGGCGCGTCGTGGTATTGGGCAAAGTCGGGCGCAACTTTGGTGCAGGCATGTCCGGTGGCGTGGCGTATGTTTATGACCCAACAGGTATTTTGGCTGTCAGCGGCAATACCGAAATGGTCGATTACGGCCCATTAAGCGATGCGGAAGAACAAACCGAAGTCAAAACCATGATTGAAAAGCACGTTCTGCACACTGGCAGTACACGCGGCAGCATGATTTTGGCAGACTGGGCAACTCATGTGAAAGATTTCGTGCGCGTTATGCCGCGTGACTACGAACGTATGCTCACCGCGATTCGTTCGTTTGAAGCACAAGGGCTTTCCAACGAAGAAGCCATGATGGCGGCTTTCGCAGCAAACAATAGCGATGCGTCGCGTGTCGGCGGCAACTAAGGAGTAGAATCATGGGTAAACCAACCGGATTCCTAGAATATCAACGTGAATTACCGCCAGACCGTGCACCGCTGGAACGCATTAAAGACTGGCGCGAATTCCACCTGCATTTTGACCGTGAAGCCGAAAGCCGCCAACAAGGTGGTCGCTGCATGGAATGCGGCATCCCCTTCTGCCAAACGGGTAAAATTTTACCCGGTGGCGCAAGCGGCTGCCCTGTCCACAACCTGATTCCTGAATGGAACGACATGATTTATCGTGGGTTGTGGAAAGAAGCGTTTGAACGTCTGCGTATGACCAACAATTTCCCTGAGTTTACAGGGCGTGTTTGTCCAGCACCGTGCGAAGGCTCTTGCACACTCGGCATTAGCGAACCGCCTGTTACCATCAAACTCAACGAAGTCAGCATTATTGACAAAGCGTTTGAAGAAGGTTGGTTAAAACCAGAACCACCTGCACAACGCACTGGCAAAAAAGTAGCGGTTGTGGGTTCTGGTCCTGCGGGCATGGCGTGCGCTGATCAACTCAATAAAGCAGGTCACGAAGTCACAGTCTACGAACGTGCTGACCGCATTGGCGGCTTGTTAATGTACGGCATTCCTAACATGAAGCTGGACAAACAAGAAGTCGTGCAACGGCGCGTTGACTTAATGGCTGCCGAAGGCGTGAACTTCGTCACGGGTGTGGAAGTGGGTAAAGATATATCCGCTGAACAGCTACGCAACGAATTTGATGCTATCGTGCTATGCGCGGGTGCAACCCAACCACGCGACCTCCCCGTGGAAGGTCGTGAACTGCACGGCGTGTATTTTGCAATGGATTTCCTCACCGCGAATACCAAAAGCTTGTTGGATTCCAACCTAGCTGATGGCAATTACATCTCCGCCAAAGGCTTGGATGTCGTCGTAATCGGTGGTGGTGACACGGGTACTGACTGCGTGGGTACTTCCGTGCGTCACGGTTGCAAAACCGTTAGCCAACTGGAAATCATGCCACGCTTACCCGATGCGCGTGCTGCTGATAACCCTTGGCCGGAATGGCCGCGTGTCCACAAAGTCGACTACGGTCAGGAAGAAGCTGCCGCTGTGTTCGGACGTGACCCGCGTGACTACCTGATTTCTACCAAGAAAATCGTGGGTGATGAAAACGGTCAGGTGAAAGAAGTCCACACCATCGGCGTGCGTTGGGAACAAGGTGCAGGTGGTCGCATGAACTTGGTTGAAGTCAAAGGCACAGAAGAAGTCATTCCAGCGCAATTAGTACTGTTGGCAATGGGCTTTACCGGACCTGAAAAAACCTTGATTGATGCTTTACGCTTAGACACTGACCCACGCGGTAATGTCAAAGCGGACTATGGTAAATACGCTACCAATATCGAAGGCGTATTTGCCGCAGGTGATGTGCGTCGTGGACAAAGTTTGGTGGTCTGGGCTATCAACGAAGGCCGTGAAGCCGCTCGCGAATGTGACCGCTTCCTGATGGGCAAAACCTATT
>CAZTUZ010000072.1:0-12403 GCA_964617055.1 uncultured Thiothrix sp. | reverse complement strand
TGGATATTTCTGCCATTATTCCGCTGTTATTGTGTTGAGAATCAAAAATTGAAACGTATTCTAGCGAGTTTCCTGATTTTATGCGTGCCTGTTTTGCAATCCTGCCAAGCGGAAAAAACGAACACGCGCCCGCTTGTGATTAGCACCATCAAACCCGTGCAAGCCTTGGTGTACCGCATTGCGGGTGGCGAAAACAGCCCGCTGGAGTTGCGCCAATTGTTGCCCGATGGCGCGTCGCCGCACCATTTCGCCTTGCGCCCATCGGACATGCAAAGCCTTGAGCAAGCGAAAATCATTTTCCGCATTGATCCCGCATTGGAAACGTTTCTGGATAAACCATTAGCCAGCTTGCCCGCATCGACAAGTGTCGTCGCGCTCGCCAATAGCACAGGTGTGAAACTGTTACCCAATCGCACGGCGCATCACGACGCGGACGAACCCGAAGCCGAACTCCACAACGAAGCTGTCGGGGTAAATGCCAGCAAGGATTTGCACATTTGGTTGAATCCGCAAAACGCGCTGGCAATGACACAAACCATTGCAGAGGCGTTAAGCAAAGCCGACCCAGCGCATCAAGCGGATTACCAGCGTAATGCCCGTGAGTTGCAGGCGCAAATTACCGCCACTGATCAACAGATTCGCACGCAATTACAAGGTTTACAAACCAAACCTTATCTAGCCTTCCACGATGCGTGGCAGTATTTTGATACCCATTATGGATTGAATTTCGCGGGTGCGGTGACATTGGATGTGTCGCGTCAAGCAGGGGCACGGCACATTCAGGAGATTCGCCATTTGATTGAACAGGAAAAAGCCGTTTGTTTGTTTCAAGAACCGCAATTTCCGCCAGCATTAGTCAAAACACTGGCAGAAGGTAGTAAAATCAAAGTGGGAGAGTTAGACCCGTTGGGTATGAAATTACCTCTCGATGACAACACTTACACACAGCTTTTGCAAACCGCAGCGGATAGTTTCGCACATTGCTTGCAATGACAAGCCTATCGCCGCCCTACCCTGCTTAGTTTAACCCCAAATCCAACAATGGCCTGGGTTCACGGCGGCTCTCACGCAATGCTCCGCCAACGTATTCAAAACGCTGACCATTTCCCGCGCCTTTCGAGCGGTACAAACTCATACGAAATGCGCAACCACCACGCAACATGACAATATTCCGATCTCGCATTTTTAGCTGCACATTTGCTCCCCTGACGGTGTGTACGAGATCATCAGCAAACACAGGATCACCGCGTTTAAGAATCCGAATGTCTTGATTGGCACTTTTTGCTGTCACTTTACCACGCTTGGAAAGCACGACACCTGACTGCTCACGTCCTGTGACGATTATTGTCGCTGACATAAATCTACTCCCTAATTTAGTTCTGGATTTACCCACACTATCCCCGATAAGGATAGCTCACAGAAAACAGCCTGTGACTGTTTTCTTATGAGGCTTAGAACCAAATGCAGGTAATTTCTGACAAACAGCAATAACTTGCATTTTAAGCAAAAATATTTTTATAGAACGATAAATTAATAGCAAAAAATTATGGTGGCAAAATAAATTCGCCATTCATCAAATCGGCTAACGTCTCGCGCTGGCGAATGACGTGAACCGCGCTGCCATCGACCATGATTTCCACTGCGCGCGGACGCGTGTTGTAGTTGGAAGACATGGTGAACCCATACGCGCCGGACGAACGCACCGCGAGTAAATCCCCCGCCTGAATGTTCAAATCGCGTTCTTTGCCCAAAAAGTCACCCGTTTCGCACACCGGACCCACAATGTCGTAAGTCGCGGTTTCGCCGTCACGCGGCACAACGGGAATGATTTCCTGCCACGCGCTGTATAATGCGGGGCGAATGAGGTCGTTCATTGCTGCATCAATCACCGCAAAGTTTTTGTATTCCGCCATTTTCAGAAATTCGACTTCCGTGACCAAAATCCCCGCATTTGCCGCAATCGCGCGACCCGGTTCGACGAAAATTTCATAGCCACGCAAACGTTCGTCGGTGAACAATTGCGCCATGTATTCCGCTGGAGTCGGTGCAACTTGGTCATCACGGTAACGCACACCCAAACCGCCGCCGATGTCGAGGTGATGCACTTTCACACCTTGCGCGGCTAAACGTTCCGCCAATGCTAAGACCCGTTGCAGTGCATCCATGAATGGCGACAGCGTGAGCAATTGCGAACCAATGTGGCAATCAATCCCTACCACGTTTAAATGCGGCATGGCGGCAGCTTTCAAATAGACTGCTTCCGCACGGCTGATTTCAATGCCAAATTTGTTTTCTTTTAAACCTGTGGAAATGTAGGGGTGGGTTTGCGCATCCACGTCAGGATTGACGCGCAAAGAAATCGGCGCGATTTTACCCATTTCCCCCGCCACGGCATTGATCCGGTCTAATTCTGCTTCGGATTCGACGTTAAAACAGCGAATCCCGACCGCTAAAGCGCGGCGAATTTCGGACGATTTTTTACCCACGCCGGAAAACACCACTTTGCTAGGGTCGCCACCCGCTCGCAACACGCGCTCCAATTCCCCCACCGACACAATGTCAAACCCTGAACCTAACCGCGCAAACAGGTTCAAAATCGCAATATTGGAATTGGCTTTAACGGCATAACACACCAAATGCGGCTGCGTGCCGAAGGCATCGTTGAAGGCGTGCCAGTGGCGTTCCAACGTCGCGCGGGAATAAATGTAGCAAGGTGTGCCGTATTCGCGGGCAATGTCCGCTACGGGTAAATTTTCGGCAAACAATTGCCCATTGCGGTATTCAAAATGATCCATTACATGCAGCCTTTATTTCGCTTGTTCGTGTTTTGCTCTTGCGTCGTCAGGTAAATACAGCGGCCCTTTATTGCCACAACCCGCCAGCAGAGCCAGTACGATAGCCAATCCCAACCATTTTTGCATCATGCTTTGTGTCCTGTTCACAAGGGAATGCCAGCAGAATAACGGCAAGCATTCCCAGAATAAAGAGCCGTGTCTGGCAATTTTGGTATACTTAAATCACGCAACACAGCAGGAATCAGCCAATGGCAGCACTCGCAGAACAATTAGGCATCAGCCCCGACGATTATTTAACAGGTGAACGCGACGCACCGTTTCGCCATGAGTATGTACACGGGCAAGTTTATGCAATGGCAGGTGCATCGGACGCACATGTGCGCGTTAGCATCAATGCCGTTCTTTTGCTCAAAAACCACTTACGCGGCACGGGTTGCAGCGTCTACATGTCGGACATGAAAGTGCGCGTCAAACAAGACACTGCCTTTTTTTACCCCGATGTGCTGGTAACGTGTGATCCCGCCGATTTACAGCGTAATCATTACAAACAATCGCCCACGCTGATTATCGAAGTGCTTTCCCCCAGTACCGAAGCCTATGATCGTGGTAAAAAATTCGCCTTTTACCGCGAACTCGACAGCCTGCAAGAATACACACTCATTGACCCACGCACTTATCACGTTGATGTATTCCGCCGGAACGAGCACGGACGCTGGGAACTGTTCGCTTTCAGTGGCGAAACCGCAACCGTCAGTTTCGCCAGCGTCGATTACGAATGCAGCATGAGCGATTTGTACGAAGACGTGAACTTCGCATTGGACGAAACCAATTAACTTCACTCCGCCTGAAAGCGCATGGACAAATCCACGGCGCGAACATGCTTGGTAATGCTGCCAATCGAGATAAAATCCACGCCCGTTTCGGCAATTGCGACCACGGTTTGCGGGTTGACGCTGCCGGAGGCTTCCAACGGAATCTTACCCGCTGTCACGCGCACCGCTTCGCGCATGTCATCAAGGCTGTATTCATCAAGCATGATAATGTCGGCTTGTGCGGCGGTGGCTTCGGCAAGTTCGGCTAAGTTTTCGGTTTCGACTTCGACCAACACCTTGGGGTGTAACCGACGCGCTTGTTGAATCGCGGCAGTAATCGAACCCGCCGCCATGATGTGATTTTCCTTAATCAATACACGGTCATACAAACCGATGCGGTGATTCGTACCGCCACCACACAACACGGCGTATTTTTGCGCGGTACGCAAACACGGTAAGGTTTTGCGCGTGTCCAAAATCCGGCAATGAGTATGCGCAATCAAATCCACATACGCACGGGTTGCCGTGGCAGTCGCGGATAAGGTTTGCAAGAAATTCAATGCCGAACGTTCCCCGCTCAAAATCGCTCGCGCACTGCCTTGAATGCGGCACAGTAGGGCATCTGCTGCGACTTGATCGCCATCTTGGTAATGCCACGTTATTTGTAAGCTAGGGTCAAGCTGACGAAACACTTCGTTAAACCATGCTGTTCCGCACAGCACAGCGGCTTCGCGGCTAATCACGGTGGCGGTGGCTTGTTTGTCGGCGGGAATTAAGCCAGCGGTGACATCACCCGTGCCCATGTCTTCGGCTAAAGCGCGTGCGACGGTGCTTGGCAAATCGTTTGGTAATTGCATGAAAACCTCAAATAAAAATGGGAGGCTATTACCCCTCCCATTAACTTGCCCCTGACTCCTCGTCAGTTCTATTGCCTATTCTGCAATGCGGGTAATGCCCAACATTTTCAGAATGGATTTCTCATAAAACGGTTCGGAAGTACCCTTTTTCATCTTACGAATAAAGTACTTCTCGAACGCAATCTTCGCCATGTGTACCCATACGCCTTTCTTAAACCACGCCACATTGCGCGGTGGCAACTGTGGTAACGCCACGAATGCCGCACCCGTGTCGCCCATATCAGCCAAACACAATGCATTCCATGTTGCCTTAGTGGTTGGCTGTTGTCCGGCTAATTCCGCTGCAATGTTGCTAACAAGCGACGAAACCATTGATTCGATCATGTAACCCGTTTTCGGCGCACCCGTAGCAACGGGGGTAGCTTCGACTGGCGGAATGGCGATACACACACCAGCGGAATAGATATTCTGGTATTTTGGGCTGCGATGCAACTCATCAACAATCACAAAACCACGCGGATTACACAAACCTTCCACCGCTGCTACCGCATCCACACCTTTGAAGGCAGGCAACATCATCGCAAAATCGAAGGCAATTTCGTGTTCTTTTTCCACTTCACCTTTGGTGGTTAATTCGGTGGTAAAGAGTTTTCCGGCTTCGACTTTGGTGGTTTTCGCATTCACCACCCATTGAATGTGGTGATTACGGAACTCGGATTCCAACATGCCTTTGGAATCACCCACGCCACCTAAACCCAAATGCCCAACGTAAGGTTCGGAGGAAACGTAAGTCATCTTGTATTTATTGCGAATGCCACGTTTACGCAAATCCGCATCCACAATAAACGCAAATTCGTAAGCAGGACCAAAGCAACTAGCAAATGGCATTGCACCAATCACAATGTGACCCGAACCTTTTTCTAACAGCTTTTGATAGGCCTCATACGCCAATTCTGCATGGTCAACGCTGCAAATCGAATGGGTGTGACCACCGTGTGGACCTGCACCTTGCACTTCTTCAAAGAATAATTTTGGACCGGTGGCAATCACGAGATAATCGTATTGCACCACTTGACCATTATTTAAAGTCAATTGGTTATTAACTGCATCTAATTTGTCACAACGTGCAGCAATAAACTGAATGCCTTTAGCATTTAAATATTTTTCAACTGGGAAAGTAATATCAGCACGCTTACGCCAGCCAACCGCCACCCAAGGGTTCGACGGCACAAACGGGAAATAGTCGCGTTCATTACTAACAGGGATGGTATGCTCTGAGCCGAGCTTTTCTCTCATTTCATAGGCGGCGGGCATTCCTCCCGTCCCAGCACCTAGAATTACAATATGGGCCATTCGCGCGAACTCCTAAACTCAATATTTTGCGAACACACGCAATTGTGCGTTTTTTTCGTCAATGTTTATGAGCAACCTCTCCAAGTCGAGCATATCATCATACTTTGTTTAAAAGGTCAATTTACGCTTTGTAAACGGTTAAATACGGGTAAAAATCGACAAATAATTGTGAAACATCGTGCAAATGTACGGAAAATCTAGGCAGCAAACGTAAAGTTCACCATAATCAACACATGGCAAACATTGAATTGTATTTAGTGGGCGGCGCAGTGCGTGACCACTTATTAGGCTTTGAACAGCAAGATCGCGATTGGGTGGTTGTAGGTGCAACACCTGCGGATTTACTCGCACGCGGTTTTAAACCCGTAGGCAACGATTTCCCCGTGTTTTTGCACCCACAAACGGGGGAGGAATACGCACTTGCTCGCACCGAACGCAAAACCGCGCAAGGCTACCACGGCTTTCAGTTTCACACCGCGCCGGATGTGCGTTTGGAAGACGATTTAATTCGCCGCGATTTGACCATCAATGCAATGGCGCAAGCCAGCGACGGTAGCATTATTGACCCTTACGGTGGGCAACGTGATCTACAAGCGCGTTTGTTACGCCACGTTTCCCCCGCCTTTGCCGAAGACCCCGTGCGCATCTTGCGCGTGGCACGTTTTGCGGCACGCTTTGCCCCATTGGGTTTTACGGTTGCGCCGGAAACTCAGCAATTAATGCGCGAGATGGTGGCGGCGGGCGAGGTCGATGCACTTGTGCCAGAGCGAGTATGGCAGGAAATGGTTCGCGCTTTAGCCGAACCTGCGCCCGACTGTTTTTTTGAGGTTTTGCGTGAATGCGGGGCGTTAGCGGTTTTGTTTCCTGAAATAAACCAGCTTTTTGGCGTGCCACAGCGAGCTGATTATCATCCTGAAATCGACTGCGGCATTCACACATTGATGGTATTGCAACAGGCTGTGAAACTCAGCCCCGACCCCGAAGTGCGTTTCGCTGCTTTAACCCACGACTTGGGTAAGGGCGTTACGCCTGCGGATATTTTACCCAGTCATTATGACCATGAGGCAGCCAGCCGCCGTTTGGTGACAGCTTTGTGTGAGCGTTACAAAATTCCCAACCGCTTTCGGGAACTGGCTGAACACGTCGCGCAATATCACACCCACATTCACAAAGGCTTTGAGCTATTACCCAAAACGCTATTAAAAGTGCTGGAAGCGACGGATGCATTCCGTAAACCCGAACGATTTTTGCAATTGTTATTGGCTTGTGAAGCGGATTCACGCGGACGTTTGGGTTTTGAAGATCGCCCCTACCCTCAGGCGGCGTTTTATCGCACCTTATTAGCGGCGTGCCAGGCGGTGGATATACAGGCCATTATGCAGGATGGCTTTCAGGGGATTCATATCAAAGAAGAGTTGCATAAACGCCGCTGCGATGCGGTGCGTTCTGCCAGTATCTCGTTTAAAACGCCACTTCAGACAGCATCTTAGGGGTTGTCTTGATATTTGGGCAGATTAGCCACATATTGGGATACATAGCAAAAATGCTTACTTGGCCTATACCAGCATTTGAGGAATGATGCATGACTGAAGAAAAAATTGCCAACTTTGGTATTGGTCAGGTGATTCATCATCGCCTGTTCAATTATCGTGGTGTTATTTTTGACGTTGATCCGGCATTTCAGGGGACGGAGGAATGGTTTGAGAAAAACGTCAGTGCTGGAAACCCCAGCAAGGATGAGCCTTGGTATCACATTTTAATCGACCAAGATGGGCGTATTGCTTATGTCGCGGAACGCAATTTAGAAGCAGATACCTCGGAAATTCCGGTTGAACATCCATTATTAGAGAACTTTTTTTCTGGATTTGATGGCGCACATTATCACACACGGCAGATGTTAAATTAATGGAATGGCAACACCTTCATCTTTGGTTGGCACAGTCGGATTATTTGGCTGCTTTTTTAGTTGGGCTGCTGGGTGGTGTTCACTGTTTGGGCATGTGCGGTGGTATTGTCAGTGCACTGACATTTAGTTTGCCACCTGCGCAGCGCAACGGTTTGCAACTCATGCCATTGCTGTTGGCTTACAATGGCGGGCGAATTAGTAGCTACGTCTTGGCAGGTGCGTTAGGGGGGGGGTTAGGTGCTGCGTTTTTATCCTTGGCAGGTGTGGATGCTTTACGTTATGTCCTTCAGGTTGTTGCTGCTATCTTCATGATCACCTTGGGGCTGTACCTCGGTGGGTTTTGGATGGGGGTGGCTAAAATCGAAAATGCCGGACGTGTGATTTGGAAGCGTATCGAACCGTTTGGACGACGTTTCATGCCCGTGGATTCCCCTTTAAAAGCTTTACCATTGGGGTTTATTTGGGGATGGTTGCCGTGTGGTTTGGTTTATAGCGTGTTGATTTGGACATTATCGGCTGGCAGCATCGCAAAAGGCGCGTTATTAATGCTGGCGTTTGGTTTAGGCACATTACCCAACTTATTGCTAATGGGAGCAGCCGCTGCAAAATTATCCAAATCAATCCGCCATCCTTGGGTTAAACGCATGGCGGGTTTGCTGGTAATTGCCCTAGGATGCTTATTATTGGGTAGGCTATTATTTTAAAATTAATTTGAGCACCGTTTTATTTTCCATACAATAAAGCGGTGAGCCATAGACGAATACGCAATCCCCAACTGGATGTTAATCCAACCTCTCGAAAACGAATCACGCCGTTTGCGTCCAAAATATAAGTCGTGGGTACGACATGAATCCCGTATTGACTGGATAGCTTTCCATCCTCATCCACCAGCGTTACCCAATTGCTGATATTTTCACGCTCCACATAGCGTTGTACATCGGCGGTATTGCCTGACTGGAATGCAACCGTGAGCACTTTCCAGTCATTTTGTTGTTGTAAAGCGTTAATGCTGTCTTGTTCAAGTTCACACATCGGACACCAACTCGCCCAGAAATGCAATAGAACAGGCTTCCCTCGGTATTGCTGTAGGCTTACGGTTTGCCCTTGTAAACTGGTTGCTGAAAAGTCGGGGGCAATGCCATCCACTAAATCTTGATGTTGCCACCATCGAAAGCCCACAATGATGCCAATAATAATACAAACCTCTAACAGCCAACGTAACCAACGACGTGTTTTAGGAGGCTGATCATTAAGTAATGGTTCTGCTGACATACGCTTGATTATTAATGGATAATCTCGACATCATAACACATTCATCACACGACAGAAAAAGTGCTTTTATATTAGCCACTATTTCACATGGTCAACGTGATGGCATTAACCATATTATTTTTTATATTAATTTCATGATGTATTTTAGTGGTATTTTTCTAATGGATTCCAAACCACTATTTAATTAAGAAGTGTCCGCCTACACCCTTTTCCATTAGTCTGATTTTTGTTGCTTATTAATTTAATTAAGGCAATCATGAACCAGTGCTACGCATCAAATCCCAGCTTTAGCACACCCAAATTACCCTAAGAATCACTAATAACAAAATATGGCATAGGGGGACATCCCGATGAAGGGTTCGACTCATTCGTCTACATTTACCCGCAAATCCCAAGTGCATTGCACGCAGCCATCCTTGGTAACACCCAATATGCGGCATTCCGCATTGGTTTGGAGTGTTCGCGCTGCTTTAGGCATTGCGCTGACTTCTGCATTAGCAGGCCCTGTATTGGCAGAAGGTACAAAACAATGGAGTCCAGATGCAGGTGACTACTCTGCGTTAGGCGTTACAGAAACGGGCAGCTCACAGGCAACGACATACCCATTTGCAGGTTACGGCCAACCCGCTGATAACCGTTTACACATTCACATCAAAGACCCTAGCACTGAACAAATACATGTTGGTTTATCCAACCTCGTTGATGGCAGTGGTAACGCGCTGACCAGTACTTATTATTTCCGTATCGTTGCTCCCGATGGCACAGTGGTACATGGTCCTCATGCCGTAGGCGGAGCCACGGTCAACTTAACTTCCCATGCACAGGCTGTCGCAGGCCCTAATACGGTAAACGCCAGTGGTTACAACACCAGTGGTATTTGGACGTTTGACCCTGCGACCACGGGTAAAGGTGCGGGCGATTACTACATTGAATTTGATACCAACAATAATGCTGCTACGCCAGGGACTGTAACACTGATTAACATCCGTTGGTTTGATTTCACAGTAGCAACTAAAAGCTCACCAACCGCAATTGATGGCCGTGTGTGGTCAAAAAACTGGGGGGTTCGCGCTGCTAACCCAGCAACCTATCCTACAAGTCCATTTGCGGAATCTTTCGATGGCGCATTGTACGCCTACGATAGCAATAACTTCGTTACTAAAGTTGATTTTAACGGTTCGGGTGTACGCCCATTACAAGGGCAGTTTTCGTTCAATGACACGGGGACTGGCTCAACAGGCAATAAGGCAACTGACCGTAAGTCGGTAATGAATGCCAATCAAACCACCCCGAAACATAAAATCTTCTTGAATCAGCCTGACCCTAATGCTTATTCATTGGGTACAGAAGGGCAGCTACAAAACCTGCCGCTCAAAATCGCAGATATTAATAGCACCAATATCCAACTTGAGGTTACGCAACCAGGTAATGCGGAAATCGTTTTGGATATCAACGGTGATGGCGTATACACCGCAGGAACAGATGTACGCCTTTTTGCGTCGTTGGTTGCGGGCATAAACCAGATCACTTGGGACGGGAAAGATGGTTCAGGTAATAAAGTTACCAAGTCCAAGTTCCCCATTAACACTTTGCTGTCTTACACCCAAGGTGAAACACACTTTACCGCCTATGATGTGGAAGGTTTGGATAATGGTTTCACCGTTTATACCCAAACTTCTACTGGCCTAACAGGCCCGAATTTGTTGTTCTGGGATGATAGCAATATCAGCCAACCCTCTGGGATGGCAACAACAACCCTGACCAATACCGATACTGGCGCAACCACCCGCCAAACATGGAACTATGTATCAGCAGACCAAACAACAGGTTATGGTAATGCCAATACCATTAATACTTGGTGGTTTGCTTTCCGTCAGTACCAAACAACCACGGTAGTAGTGGGCAATAATGCCCCTGTTGCAACCGACGATAGTGCTTCAACAAACGAAGATACGCCGCTAAACGGTTCAACTGTGTTGGGTAACGATACCGATGTCGATAACGACACGCTAACCGTTAATACCACGCCAACCGTTGCTCCCAGCCACGGTACGGTCGTGATCAATGCAAACGGTACTTACGTTTACACGCCAAATGCGAACTTTTCGGGCACAGATACATTCTCCTACGAAGTATCCGACGGCTTCGGTGGTACTGATACCGCTACTGTTACAATCACCATTAATCCTATCAACGACAACCCCGTCGCCGTTGATGATACAGGCACAACAACCGAAGACACTGTACTGAATGGCCCTAGTTTATTGACCAACGATACTGATGCAGATGGCAATACACTGGTTATCAATACCACTCCAACCGTTGCACCAACACACGGCACTGTGGTGATTAACGCCGATGGTACTTATGCTTACACACCAAATGCGAACTTTAGCGGCTCGGATGCTTTCACCTATGAAATTAGCGATGGCAATGGTGGGACGGATACGGCTGTCGTAAACCTTACCATTACCCCAACCAACGACCCGCCAGTGGCGACCGATGACAGCGCGTCCACCACTGAAGACACGGTATTAAACGGCACAACAGTATTAAGTAATGACACGGATATTGAGGGTAATACCTTAACTGTTAATACCACGCCAACCGTTGCACCTAGCAATGGCACAGTCGTACTCAACGCCAATGGTACTTATACTTATACACCGAATGCGAATTTCAGCGGCTCGGATGCTTTCACCTATGAAGTTAGTGATGGCAATGGCGGGACGGATACGGCAACCATCACCATTACGGTCAGCGCGATCAATGACAACCCTGTAGCGACTGACGACACGGCTTCCACCAACAAAAATACCGCGTTAAATGGTAGCACTGTTCTAGCCAACGATACTGATGCAGATGGCGATACCTTAACCGTCAACACAACACCAACGGTTGCCCCAACTCATGGCACATTGGTCTTGAACGCAAACGGTACTTACACTTACACGCCAAATGCGAACTTCAACGGTACGGACTCCTTCACCTACGAAGTTTCCGATGGCAAGGGCGGCACAGATACCGCAACCGTCACCATTACAGTCAGTGCGGCAAATGACAACCCTGTTGCAACCGATGACACGGCTTCCACCAACGAAGATACACCGCTAAATGGTGCAAGTTTGTTAGGCAATGATACGGATGCGGATGGCGATACCTTAACCATTAACACCACGCCGACTGTTGCTCCAACGAACGGTACATTGGTGATTAATGCTGATGGTACTTACACTTACACGCCAAATGCCAACTTCAGCGGTACAGACTCCTTCACCTACGAAGTTTCCGATGGTAAAGGCGGCACAGATACCGCAACCGTCACGATTACCGTCGCAGCGGCAAATGACAACCCTGTTGCAACCGATGACACGGCTTCCACCAACGAAGATACACCATTGAATGGTG
>CAZTUZ010000071.1:0-12434 GCA_964617055.1 uncultured Thiothrix sp. | reverse complement strand
CAGTTCTTGTTTCATCCCATGTACTTGGCGTTTTTCCAACATTTGGTTAGCATAATCAACCTGTTGCCTAACCAAAGACTCTGTTTGTTGACCTGTCCACCATGTAGCTCCCAACCAACCCGCCCCCAACAGGCATGGAACTGCCACCACGAATAACCATTTCTTCATGATTTTATCCTCACCATTACGCAAAGTTAGCCCAAATAATTAAAAATATTAATCAATAATCATCAATCTGGAGAATAGTACAGCCAAGCTTCTCTGCCAACTGTTAAAAAGCCCCTTCGATTTTCTATACCTCTTGGTACGAGCCTATGCTAGAATTTCCCCTGACTTCACCAACAGATTGATGATCCATGAACCAAGCTATTCCAAATAAACAGTGGCGATGGCGTTCCTGAGCACAACTCACACGCTCAATAACTCCGTTTTTGTGAACTTTTTGTTTGGAAAGATGCCATGAATCAGGACACCTTTAATACCTATTTTGCCCAAGGCTATAACCGCGTTCCCGTGCGTCGCACGATTTTGGCTGACCTTGATACGCCGCTCAGTGCGTATTTAAAGCTCGCCGACGCGCCGTATTCTTATTTGTTTGAATCCGTGCAAGGTGGCGAAAAATGGGGTCGTTACTCCATGCTTGGCTTGCCCGCGCAAACCATTATTAAAGTATTTGGTTTGACGGTGGAAATTCACCGCGCCTTCCAAGCCGTCGAACAATTTGAAGTAGCCGACCCGCTGGCATGGATCAGTGAATTTCAACAGCAATTCAAAGTCCCCGACATTGCCGGATTACCTCGCTTTAATGGCGGCTTAGTCGGCTATTTTGGTTACGAAACCATTCGCTACATTGAGAAAAAACTCAGCCACGGGCGCGACAAACCCGACCCCATCGGCACGCCCGACATTTTGCTGATGGTGTCGGATGAAGTGATTGTGTTCGACAATTTGCGCGGCGAAATGCACCTGATTGTTCATGCGGCTGCCGACGGTTACGCCCAAGCGCAACACAAACTCGACGCGCTCGAACGCCAACTACAAGAAGCTCGCCGTCTGTACCAACCCGCCCCCCAATCCACGCAGGTTGAGGAACGCGACTTTGTGTCCGGCTTTACCGAACAAGGCTTTAAGGATGCGGTACTCGCTGCCAAGGAATACATCAAAGCAGGCGACATTATGCAAGTGGTGCTCTCGCAGCGCATGAGCATTCCGTTTGCCGCGCCGCCATTGGATTTGTACCGTGCATTACGCCGCTTAAATCCCTCGCCGTACATGTATTTCCTTAATTTAGGCGAGTTTCACATTGTCGGTTCATCGCCGGAAATCTTGGTGCGTTTGGAAGACGACGTGATTACCGTGCGCCCGATTGCAGGCACGCGCAAACGCGGCGAAACCGAACAGCGCGATCAAGACCTTGAAACCGAATTGCTCAATGACCCCAAAGAAATCGCCGAACATTTAATGCTGATTGATTTAGGGCGCAATGATGCAGGGCGCGTCAGCGAAATCGGTTCGGTGAAACTCACCGACAAAATGATCGTCGAACGCTATTCGCATGTCATGCACATTGTCTCCAACGTAACAGGGCGATTATTGCCAAACTTGAACGCAATGGACGTACTCCGCGCCACCTTCCCCGCCGGAACGGTTAGCGGTGCGCCCAAAATTCGCGCGATGGAAATCATCGACGAACTCGAACCCGTCAAACGCGGCATTTACTCCGGCGCGGTCGGTTATTTGGCATGGAATGGCAACATGGATACCGCGATTGCGATTCGCACCGCCGTAATTAAAGACGACGTATTGCACATTCAAGCCGGAGCTGGCGTGGTTTACGATTCGATTCCCGACCTTGAATGGAAAGAAACCATGAACAAAGGTCGCGCAGTCATTCAAGCGGCTAGCGCGGCACTGTCTGGTTTAAACGGCAAGCACAAATAAGGGTTAAGTATATGAATTTGTTAATGATTGATAACTACGACAGCTTTACTTACAACCTTGTGCAGTATTTCGGGGAATTGGGCGCAACCGTGCAAGTGGTGCGCAATGACGAAATTCCTGTTGAAGCGATTGACGACATCGCCCCCGACAAAATCGTGCTGTCGCCAGGCCCTTGTACGCCCACCGAAGCGGGTATTTCCATTCCCACCTTGCTGCGTTATGCGGGGAAAATCCCCATTTTAGGCGTGTGTTTAGGGCATCAATCCATTGGGCAAGCCTTCGGTGGACGCATTATTCGCGCCAAAGAAATCATGCACGGCAAAACCTCAATGGTGCATCACAAAGGTATCGGCGTATTCAGCGACCTACCTAGTCCGTTTGAAGCCACCCGTTACCACTCGTTAGTGATTGAACAAGCGACCATTCCCGATTGCCTAGAAATCACCGCATGGACGCAAACCCCCGACGGCAAAATTGACGAAATCATGGGCGTAAAACACAAAACCTTGCCCGTCGAGGGCGTGCAATTCCACCCTGAATCCATCCTGACCCAACACGGTCACGCCATGCTACGGAATTTTCTAGTGGGAAAATAAGGTTGTGCTAGGATAAACGTTATCAAGCGTAATGAGGTAAACGCCATGCTCTTAGCCAAACCATTGGATATGCCGTTCGATAGTGACGAATTGATTAGTGAAGCGTGTTATTTAGCGGCGGAAAAAACCGCCGAAATCCGTCACGAGTACCAGAATGGTAAAGTGTACGCGATGGCGGGTTCTAGCAAACGCCATAACCGTATTGCGATGAATTGCGCCATGTATTTGGGATTAGCCGCACGGCAATCCCCTTGCCAAGTTTACGCATCGGATGTCAAAGTACGCTGTGAAAAACGTAACAGCTATTACTACCCCGATGTGGTGGTGGGCTGCGCGGAAGACGACACGACCGACGATTATTACTTGGAAAAACCGTGTTTAATCGTGGAAGTCACTTCCAATTCCACCGCACGCAAGGATTACTTGGAAAAATCGCTCGCTTACCAAGCCATTCCCAGCCTGCAAGCCTATTTGATCGTCGCACAAGACAAACCGTTAGTGGATATGCTGGTGCGTGATGAAAGCGGGGCATGGACATTGCAGCAATACGAACACTTGACCGATGTCATCCCGTTACCCTGCGTTGAACTCACGTTGAGCGTTGCCATGCTATACGAAGGTTTGGATAACGCACCCACCGCACCAGCGGATTTAGCTCAGTAAAATGCCGATTATTACCTGCATTCTTCAGCATTACCCCACTACCCAAGCAATTTATTTGTTTGGATCGTGGGGTACAGAATATCAAAATCCAAACAGCGATTTAGACATTGCGGTGTTATTGCCACCTACTACGGCTAAACAAGTGGATATGTGGGAGTGGATTGCACTTTCCCAAGCACTTGCCAGCATTGCGGGTGTGGCAAACGTCGATTTGATTAATCTACGTCAGGCAAACACCGTGTTACGCAAGGAAATCATTGCCGCAGATCGCCGGATTTGGTGTGCTGATGAAAGTAGCGTGCTCGAATTTGAAGCACTCATCATCTCGCTGTACCATCAACTGCAATTTGAGCGCAAAGACATCATCGCCGATGCCATAAAGACCGGACGTTTCCGCCATGTTTGATACGGTATTGAATAAAAAAGACAGTCTTGAACGTTGTATTCAACAGATTCGCCAGTATTACGCACAGCCTTCGGATAAAGCCTTTGCCGACGATTTCATGAAGCAAGATGCGATTAGCATCAACCTACAACGTGCTGCCCAGTTGTGCATTGATTTAGCGAATATGACCATTCGCCAGCAGAAATTAGGTTTACCCAAAGACAGCGGAGACGCTTTTACACTGTTGGCTGAGACAAGCATTATTAGCGCGGTCATGAGTAAGCATCTGAAGGGTATGGTGGGTTTTCGTAATGTTTTAGTTCACGAATACACCAAACTTGACCTCACTATCATGGTCGATGTGATTGAACATCATCTCGATGAATTACTCGATTTTGCGCAATTGATCCTCTTGCAATTTAAGGACACAACGCCTTGAACACCCTTGAACATGTTTCGTTACTGCGCCGCCTTGGTGCGATCATTTATGACACGGTACTGGCAGGATTCAGCGTGGTCATTGTTTCCAGCATTCCAGCGGTGGTATTTCAATCACTGACGGGGTATCGCGTCCCTGATAGCGTTATGACTGTTGGGTATATTTTCCTGACCTACCTGTTTTTCACATGGTTTTGGACACATGGCGGTCAAACCTTAGGAATGCGAGCGTGGAAAATCAAAGTGGTTGATAACAAGGGTAATTTGATTAACCAACAGCAAGCCACTTCGCGCTTTGTATGGGCAATTGTTAGCTGGATCAGTTTGGGCTTCGGCTTTTTGGTATCGTTATTCGATAAGGATAAATTGGCGTGGCATGACCGTTACTCACAAACCCGATTAATTTTTGCACCGAAGAAAGCGGCATAATGACAATGGTGTTTTCCCGTTGCCATACGCTTCGTGTAAACTGGCGCACATGACAAAAAACAAGCGTAAGGACACTACGACATGAATTACCATTTTGAGGCTTCTGCAACACCTGCCACCTTACACACGGATTGCGTGGTTGTTGGCGTTTATAAAAACGCCCTATTATCAGCAGCAGCGACACAATTAGATGCAGCAAGTCATGGGGCACTGACTGCGCATTTGGCATTGGGCGATTTCACAGGGGAAAAAAACCGTACTGCGATGTTGTATCACGTCGCAGGTATCACGACCAAACGTGTGTTATTGGTTGGTCTGGGGGAAAAGGATAAATTCACACTAGAAACACTCAGTGCCCTTACTCAAACAGCAGTTAGTACCCTAAAGGCTGCAAAAGTCGCCAATGCGATTGCCTTTTTAACCGACGAAGCCGCCCCCGAATGGGTGGAAGCGGCAGTGCGCCAATCCATTACCGCTGTAGCCGACGCACTCTACACATTCACCTCTTATAAAAGCCAAAAAGACGACGCACCTAGCATGGAAAGCTGGACTGTCGCGCATACGATTGCGGGTGACTTTGAGCCACAACTCAAGCAAGGTGTTGCGATTGCGGAAGGGATACAGATTTGCCGTGATTTGGCCAATACGCCGGGCAACGTTTGCACTCCCACTTATTTAGCAGAGGTCGCACGCGAATTAGCAAATTCCAGCGATAAAGTTGACCTGAACGTGCTGGAAGAAGAAGACATGGAAACCCTCGGCATGGGTTCATTCCTGTCGGTTGCTAAAGGCAGCGACCAAGCGGGCAAAATGATCATTCTGCAATACCACGGTGGTCAAACGGGTGAAGCACCTTTTGTACTAGTAGGCAAAGGCATTACTTTCGACACGGGCGGTATTTCCCTAAAGCCGGGTGCGGCAATGGATGAAATGAAATTTGACATGGGCGGTGCTGCCAGCGTGTTAGGCACATTAACCGCTTGTGTTGCCATGCAATTACCGCTGAATATCGTGGCGGTAGTGGCAGCAGCCGAAAACATGCCCAGCGGACGCGCCAGCAAACCAGGCGACATTGTTACCAGCATGTCAGGCAAAACCATTGAAATCCTCAATACCGATGCCGAAGGGCGTTTGGTTTTGTGTGATGCTTTGACCTATGTCGAACGCTTCAACCCCGCTGCGGTGATTGATGTTGCCACACTAACGGGCGCGTGCATTACCGCTTTAGGGCATCACACTTCGGGATTATTAAGCAATAATGACGCATTGGCTGATGAAGTTTTAACTGCTGGTAAACAAGCCTGTGATGAAGCGTGGCGTTTACCAATGGGTGAAAAATACCAAGAGCAATTGAAAAGTACTTTTGCAGACATGGCGAATATCGGTGGACCTGCGGGCGGCACGATTACCGCCGCGTGTTTCTTGGCACGTTTTACTGAAAGTTATCCGTGGGCGCATTTAGACATTGCCGGAACAGCATGGAAAGGCAAAGCCGCAACGGGTCGCCCTGTACCGTTACTCTGTCAAGTATTGCTAAATCGAGTCGCGCAAGCTGCTTAAGTTCTGTTTTCATCGTCTCTGATAATACCTTCCCTCCGCGTGGGGGAAGGTTCTGATAACGACAAACCCCATGACTAAAATCGACTTTTACGTTGGTAAAACCCATAGCTTACAAGCGCGGTTACGCCTTGCGTGCCGCTTGGTGGAAAAAGCCCATGCTCGCCAACTATTCACTTATATTCACACCGATTCGGCAGCGACTAGTGCACAATTGGATGATTTACTCTGGACGATAAACGACACCAGTTTCATTCCACACACGCTCGCGCCCGCTCAGGATCAAACAACCCGAATTTTGATTGGACACGACTTTGATCCAATGGAAAACTGCCAATTTCTGATTAATTTATCCAATAATATTCCGCTGTTTTTTTCGCGTTTTGAACGTTTAGCCGAGGTGATTGATCAAGAAGAACCCATCTTGCTCGCTGGTCGTAAACGTTACGTCTTTTATCGGGATCGTGGCTATAATCTGGAGTATCACCAATTACAGATTTAAAAGATTTAACTTATGAGACAGGATTTTGATAAAACTATTCGTATCCCCGTTATTACCGATTTGGTTCGTTCTGGAAATCCCGACCTTGTTGCTCAAGCCAAAAGCCAACAAGCAAAACAGCAACGCCGTGATATTTTTGAACAACGCTTAAAAGAGCGTATTGCCGAATTGCAGGCTGCAACGGGGCAGGATGAATATTCCGGTTTAGCGCGCGCTCATGCGATTCGCTCCGAAGGTAGCCGCTCTAAAACTACCGTCATCAAGCCTCATGTGCAGCTTGATCCTGCCTTTGAAAAGCACATTGACCAAGCTAGGGATGAATTGATTCGCGAATTATCCAGCCTGCTAAAATAGGCAAAATACCGTTATAATGCCGCACTTTTACCGGATTTTTAAGAAAGTAGCGGCACATGGATAAGACCTACCAACCTGAGCAAATCGAACAACGCTGGTATCAGCATTGGGAACAACGCGGCTATTTCGCACCACAAGGCGAAGGTAAACCGTACTGCATCATGATTCCCCCGCCGAATGTGACAGGCACACTGCACATGGGGCATGGCTTTAACCAGATGGTGATCGACACCCTGATCCGCTATCACCGCATGAAAGGCGACCGCACGCTGTACCAACCAGGTACGGACCACGCAGGTATCGCCACGCAAATGGTGGTGGAACGTCAACTCAATGCCCAAGGCATTACCCGCCACGATTTAGGGCGTGAAGCATTTTTAGAAAAAGTGTGGGAATGGAAAGGGCAATCCGGTGGCACGATTTGCAACCAATTACGCCGCTTGGGTACGACACCCGACTGGTCACGCGAACGCTTTACGATGGATGACGGTTTGTCCGAAGCGGTTCGCGAAGTGTTCGTGCGTTTACATGAGGAAGGCTTGATCTACCGTGGGCAACGCTTGGTCAACTGGGACACAGTATTGCACACCGCCGTTTCGGATTTGGAAGTGGTTTCCGAAGAAGAAAACGGGCACATGTGGCACTTCCGTTACCCTGTCGCGGATGAAAACGGCACTGCTACCACTACTTTCTTAACCGTTGCCACCACGCGCCCCGAAACCATGCTGGGCGATTCCGCCGTGGCAGTGAATCCTAACGATGAACGTTACCAACACTTGATTGGCAAAATGGTGGTATTGCCATTGGTTGGGCGGTTAATTCCGGTGGTGGGTGACGATTACGCAGACCCCGAAAAAGGCACGGGTTGCGTGAAAATCACCCCTGCGCACGATTTCAATGACTACCAAGTCGGTAAACGCCATAACCTGCCGCTGATTAACATTTTCACCAAAGATGCCTGCATTAACGACGTAGCCCCTGAAGCCTATCGTGGTTTAGAGCGTTACGCCGCGCGTAAACAAATCGTTGCCGACATGGACGCACTGGGTTTATTGGCAAAAATCGAAGATCACAAACTGATGGTGCCGCGTGGTGACCGTTCTGGCACGGTGATTGAACCGTATTTGACCGAACAATGGTACGTCGATTTAACCCGCGATACCTTGCCCGATGGTCGCCCTGGTGGGAAAACCGCGATTGCCCAACCCGCGATTGATGCGGTGGAAAGCGGACGCATTCGCTTCATTCCTGGTAACTGGGTGAATACCTACAACCACTGGATGTACAACCTCGAAGACTGGTGTATTTCACGGCAATTGTGGTGGGGACACCGCATTCCGGCGTGGTACGACAACGCAGGGAACGTCTACGTCGGGCGTGATGAAGCCGACGTGCGCAGCAAACACAACCTTTCTGCCGACATTGCCTTGCGTCAGGATGAAGACGTGCTCGATACTTGGTTCTCGTCTGCGCTGTGGCCATTTTCCACGCTCGGCTGGCCAAACATGGACGACGCAGCCTTGAAAACCTTCTACCCCACGCAGATGTTAATGACGGGTTTCGACATTATCTTCTTCTGGGTGGCGCGGATGATCATGTTCGGCATGAAATTCATGGGCGACGTACCGTTCCGCGATGTGTACATTCACGGCTTGGTGCGCGATGCAGAAGGACAGAAAATGTCCAAATCCAAAGGCAATGTGCTCGACCCGCTGGACATTATCGACGGTATCGACCTCGAATCGCTGGTACAAAAACGCACCAGTGGCATGATGCAGCCGCAATTAGCCGCGAAAATCGAAAAAGCCACTCGCAAGCAATTCCCCGATGGCATTGCCCCGCACGGCACGGATGCACTGCGCATGACGTTTGCCTCGTTCGCCACTGCCGGACGCGACATCCGTTTCGACATGCAACGCTTGGAAGGCTACCGCAATTTCTGCAACAAACTGTGGAACGCGGCGCGTTATGTCTTAATGCAGTGCGAAGACCAAGACACCGGAGTCGATGCCAGCTTGCCTGTGGAACTCTCCGCAGCCGACCGTTGGATTGTGTCGCAATTGCAAACCGCACAAGCCGAAGTCGCCGACCACATCGACAACTACCGCTTTGACCTCGCCGCCAAAACCCTGTACGAATTTGTCTGGTACGAATACTGCGACTGGTACTTAGAACTCACCAAACCCGTTCTGAGCAAACACAACGACAATGCCGCCGCCAAACGCGGTACACGCCAAACACTGGTGCGTGTACTCGAAGCCGCATTACGCCTCATGCACCCGATCATGCCGTTCATTACCGAAGAAATTTGGCAGAACATCAAAGGCTTGGCAGGTGTGGAAGGCGATTCCATCATGCTGCAACCCTTCCCTGTTGCCGATCACAGCAAAGTCGACAGCAAAGCCGTTGCCGAAATCGAATGGATCAAAGCCTTCATCATGGGCATTCGCCGCATTCGCTCGGAAATGGACATCAAACCCGCGCAAGCCCTCGACGTATTACTGCAAAACTGGAGCGACAACGACCAAGCCCTGTTCGCCACAGGCGAAACCTTCGCACGCACCCTCGCCAAAGTCGGCACAGTCACTTGGTTGGACAAAGACGCAACCGCGCCCGAATCCGCCACCGCACTGGTCGGGGAAATGCAAGTCCTCATCCCTCTGGCTGGCTTAATCGACAAAGACGCAGAAATCGCCCGTCTCAGCAAGGAAATCCAAAAACTGGAGAAAAACCTCACAGGCTTAGAAGGGCGTTTAAACAACCCCGCGTTTGCCGACAAAGCCCCAGCCGCAGTGCTGGAACAAACCCGCAAACAAGCCGACGAACAACGCGGCGCAATGGCACAACTGCAAACGCAGTTGGAGAAGATCAAAGCGTTGTAACATTGTGATTCGCACGCGGATACAGTAGTGTTAAACATCATTACTGTATCCCATTCCACAGGAGCAACAGCCATGTACACCTTATACAAACTCCATTCGGCTGATTTAAACGAAAACTTTTTGCAGGCATTGCAACTGCTGTTTAGTGGCAAAACTATCGAAATCGCGGTGCGTGAAGTGGATGCAATCAACGAATCCGTGGATATATGGCAGGCTATCCAACGCTTTCGCCAGCAAATGAATCCAGCAGACTACCCTGATAATGAAGACATTTTTGCAAATGTGCGCGACCATTCAGCGGGGCGTGAGGTGGTGCTGTGAGCATTCGCTATTTGTTGGACACGAACATCCTATCCGAATCAATCCGCGCTATACCCAACCCAAAAGTGATGCAGCGTTTGCAACAAGAAAAAAACAACAGTTTTGAGTGATGAAAACATAAAAGCCGACAAAGCCCCGCCAGCGGTGCTAGAACAAACCCGCAAACAAGCCGACGAACAACGCAGCGCAATGGCACAACTGCAAACGCAGTTGGAGAAGATCAAAGCGTTGTAACATTGTGATTAGCACGCGGATACAGTAGTCGGCATTACTGTATCCGCAGTGTGATAGATAGTTTATGGTAACGATCTGACTTGTTGACGCACAAGATTAAAAATAGCCATTTCGAGAATAGCTATGCTGTGTTCAAAATCTATTGCCTCTTTAAAATCCCGCAATAGCCTCATGAATAACGCATAGCCTTTCTCATTTAAGGCTACACCCAATCCATTGCTTAATACCTCATCAAGAACAGCATATTTCTCAGGATTCAACATACGCAAATGCTTACTAGCAAAAGATACTCCTAGCCCTTTGATATTGATGCCATGTGCAATTGCTTCTTCATCTTTCTTATCTTGCTTTAACTCAAGTATCCAATCATATATTTGATTACCTAAGTTATCGGCATGAAACCGTTTTAAATTTCCCCATACACGTCCACCTCTACCCCAATCAACAACAGCATCTGAAAATGCCAAAGCCGCATCAGGAGTGAGATTATCTGACAATGCTGCTCCCATTACTTCTACAGCACACGTTTTCTGCTCATTCATCGAAATATTGGCGTAGCTGTACAAGGCTGTCGATGAAAACTTGAAGCCATAGAAATCTAAAAACTCTGGAGAGAATGTATTAGTTCTTCCCCAATCAAAATCATCCATCGTTCTCATCACGCCATCAGCACATAAGAACGCACATGGATACTGTGTATCAACACCTAGCGCGTAAGCATTACAATTAGGGCAAATCGATACCCAATCCGTGACAGAAGATTTTCCGAATTGTTTTTTTGCACCTAACTCACCTAATGTTTGCTTGGAAAACTCTCGTAAAGTTCACCCATTAATTTTGACTAACTCTGTTCCACATTCATGTTGCTGCATTAATAAAATCCCCGTTTAAATATCATCTTTTAGCCCAAACGTGCTCAATTATAACACAATAAAGCAAATACCCATCGTGTGTGTTACCCTAAGAGGGAACAAAAGCAGGAAAATCTACTATGCAAATCACGTTAGACATACCTGAACAATACTTGATCGACCAATCACCTATCGAGTTCGGTAAGCGCATCAAGTTGTATGCCGCGCTAGTCATGTTTCAGTCAGGCAGTATGTCCGCTGGTGCTGCATCCGAGTTTGCGGGGGTGGATCGCTTCACCTTCATCGCTGAATGCCAGAAACGCAACATTCCACTGGTTGATTTCTCACCGGAAGAACTGGATGCAGAACTCGAAGACTTGCGGAAAATTGCCTGATGCTGATTATTGCCGACTCATCCGCACTGGTCGCGCTCGCTGAATGCGATATGTTGCACTTGTTGGACGTGCTGTTTCAGGAAATCCGCGTTCCTCGCCCTGTATTTGAGGAATGCACCTTTCCCAGCAAACCACATGCCAGCCGTTTGGCTGCATACCCCGCTGACAAAACCATCGACATTGATCTTTCGTCTTATATTTTCTCGATCAATGGCTTGGGACAGGGCGAATTGCACGCAATGGCACTTTACCGCTACTTACACGCCGACAGATTTTTAGTCGATGACCAACGTGCCAAGAAAGTTGCCAATCTGAACGGGATAAGCACTATTGGCAGCGTTGGTATTTTGCTACGCGCCAAAGAAAGAGGCCTGATTCCAACCATCAAGCCACATGTTGCTGCTATTCAGCGTTCCGGTGTGTATTTGAGTGATCGGGTTGTGAAACATGCGTTGGAATTGGCGGGTGAAGACTAAACCACAACAGCAAATCCCGTATGTTTTCTTACAGATGGATGTCGAAAACCCAACACAATATCCGTCTTGGGGATTCCCGCATCCACTAATTCATTAGCACCGCCGTATTCTGTGCCGTCGTATTGAATCCAGATTTTATTATCAATCAACTGGATATGGATAATCGCACCTTGCAGATAATCATCCCCACGCCAACCTGCTTGCAATAGAACATAATTGCCGTGTTCATCATCAAAGCTAATTGTTCCGCTGATTGATTTCTCTTCTGAAGAACTGAATGCAGAACTCGAAAATTTGCGGAAGATAAAACATCGTTGCCGTGTTCATTATTAAAACCCATAGTTGATTTAATTGCCCATTAAGCAGAGAAGAGGATTTGTTCCATAATCCAACTGGTGTGTAATGCGGTT
>CAZTUZ010000070.1:0-12519 GCA_964617055.1 uncultured Thiothrix sp. | reverse complement strand
CGCTGTGACTGGAGTTCAGACGTGTGCTCTTCCGATCTCATCCGCACGGTGATATCGCCGTTTACGACACAATGGTGCGTATGGCGCAACCGTTTTCCTTGCGTTACCTGCTGGTGGATGGACAGGGGAACTTCGGTTCGGTAGACGGTGATTCGCCCGCTGCGATGCGTATACCGAAGTGCGCATGTCCAAACTCGCGCACGAATTACAAATGGACATCGACAAAGAAACGGTCGATTTCGTCCCCAACTACGACGGTAATGAAAAAGAACCTGCGGTTTTCCCCACGCGCTTGCCTAACTTGCTGGTCAATGGTTCATCCGGTATTGCGGTGGGCATGGCGACCAATATTCCGCCACACAACCTTACCGAAGTGGTCAATGCGTGTTTGGCATTATTGAGCGATTCCGAACTCGACATTAATGATTTAATGGAATATTTGCCAGGACCGGATTTCCCCACCGCTGGCATTATCAATGGCGCGCGCGGCATTCGGGAAGCCTACAAAACCGGACGTGGGCGCGTGTACATTCGTGCGCGTGCGGATGTGGAAGTGGACGAACGCACCAGCCGCGAAACCATTATCGTTACTGAGCTGCCGTATCAAGTTAATAAAGCTCGTTTGCTGGAAAAAATCGCTGAATTAGTCAAAGAAAAGAAGCTGGAAGGCATTTCCGAACTGCGCGACGAATCCGATAAAGACGGGATGCGCATGGTGATCGAACTCAAGCGCGGCGAATCCGGCGAAGTGGTGCTGAACAACCTCTACAAGCAAACGCAAATGCAGAGCGTGTTCGGCATTAACATGGTGGCATTGGTTGACGGTCAGCCTAAATTACTCAATCTCAAAGAAGTTTTAGAAGCTTTCCTGCGTCATCGGCGTGAAATCGTTACGCGCCGTACCATTTTTGAAGTGCGTAAAGCGCGGGAACGGGCGCACATTTTGGAAGGTTTAGCGATTGCGCTATCCAATATCGACGCAATCATTGCCTTGATTAAAGCCGCACCCAGCCCTGCGGATGCCAAAGCGGGTTTATTGGGGCAAGTGTGGGATGCAGGCATTGTCAGTGAAATGCTGAGTCGTGCGGGGGCGGATACCTGCCGTCCAGACGACCTGCCCGAACAGTTTGGTTTGCATGACGATGGTTATCGTTTATCCGAAGTTCAAGCTCAGGCCATTTTGGATTTGCGCTTACACCGTTTAACGGGCTTGGAAAAAGACAAAATCATCGGCGAATACCGCGAGTTATTGGATAAAATCGCCGATTTGTTAGAAATTCTCGCCAATCCAGACCGTTTGTTGCAAGTGATTCGTGACGAATTATTATTGATTCGTGACACTTACGGGGATAAACGCCGCACCGAAATCAATGTAGTCGGTGAAGATTTAAGCATGGAAGACCTGATTGCCGATGAGGAAGTCATGGTCACGCTGTCGCACGAAGGTTACGCCAAAGCGCAAACGCTGGACACTTATCGGGCGCAAAAACGCGGCGGGCGTGGCAAAGCGGCAACTTCCATGAAGGAAGAAGACTTCATCGAAAAACTCTTCATTGCCAGTATGCACGACACCTTGCTGTGTTTCTCCAGTCGTGGGCGTATGTATTGGTTGAAAGTTTACCAATTACCAATGGCAGGACGCACTTCGCGCGGCAAACCGATGGTTAATTTATTACCGTTGGAAGAGGGCGAGCGCATTAATGCCGTATTGCCGATTCGTGAATACGCCGAAGATAAATACATCTTCATGGCGACTTCGCAAGGCACGGTGAAGAAAACGCCATTAACGGAGTTTTCACGTCCACGCAATGCGGGCATTATTGCCGTGGATTTGCGTGATGGCGATAAACTGGTCGATGTCGCGGTAACGGATGGGGCTAACGATGTGATGTTGTTTAGCACTTCGGGCAAGGCGATTCGTTTCCACGAAGACGATGTTCGCGCAATGGGGCGTACTGCTACGGGTGTGCGCGGTATCCGACTGGAAGACGGTCACGAAGTCAATGCGCTGATTATTGTTGGCGAAGGTGAATTGCTGATTGCTACCGAAAACGGTTACGGTAAGCGTACTCGTGTGGATGAGTTTTCCACACAAGGGCGTGGCGGTCAGGGTGTGATTGCGATTCAAACCTCCGAACGTAATGGTAATGCGATTGGTGCGGTGCAAGTGCGTGACGATTGCCAGATCATGTTGATTACCGATGGTGGGACATTAGTGCGCACGCCAGTCGCGGACATTTCCATCGTTGGGCGTAATACCCAAGGTGTCACCTTGATTCGCTTGAATGAAGGTGAAAAATTGGTTCAAGTCGCGCCCATTTTAACCGAGCAAAGCGAGACCGACGACAGCATCGAGGAATCCGTAGGGGAAGCAGGCGAATAACCTGCTTCTTTGACTAGGTTGGGGGTGGTTCACGCCGCCTCTAACAATACCCTAATAATGGCGGTTGGGTCGTCTTTTAGCTCTTCTTCGATTAGGTATTCCCCAAGTAGGTCCGGTTGCAGCGGGTCAATGTAATTATGCGGGTGTTGCGTGTCATAATCAGAAACATGGCTGGGGTAGATGCTGTGCAGTAATTCGACAATTGCTTGGCGTTCGTGGCGTTTACTGCCCGCTAAAAGTGTGATGCGGTCGACCATTTTTTGTGCGCTGGCTTTGTCTCGTGCCCCACCCATTAGCGTAATGTGTGCCATTGCCAGCCCGATGGCTTTATGCAAACTGGGTGGTAACAAACGTTGATTCGCCTGTGTTTCCCAAAATCGCCTTTCACGATTTAATACCACGGCTAAAATACCTTGGCTGCTTTGTTCGGCTTGATTACCCTCAATCGCGATTAGTGCTTGCATGTGTAACAGTAAAACACGCTCGAAATAATCTGTACCTAAATCCAATGGCGGGGTTAGGGTTGGTGGGCGTGTTAGGCAATGCGCAAAGTGATCAGCGGCAAGAAAATAGGATTCTTCGCGTTCTTTCATGGTCATGGATAATGGTTGTAGATTCAGGCGCGTTGTGGCTGAACTCATGAGTAAATCGCCAACGCCAAGTCCTTCCGTTTGTAAAGTATTCCACCAGCCCGATGCTGCCCGTGCGAGTAAAATTACACGAACTTTGGTGGTGCTGCTCATAGCAGCGCGTAATAATGCCACTAATTCGTAGCGGCGAGTTTCCACATAATCCAAGACGATCAACACGGGTGAATTGATGTCGTGCAGCCAAGTAAAGGCTTCTTCGACGGTGGCAATGGCTGCCTTAGGGTGTAGAAAGCCCGTAACCCAGTGGTATTTTTCATGCAGTTGACGACACTGTTCAATCGCAAGGCGTGTTTTCCCCATGCCACCAATACCCGTATAAAGCCGAACGGCAAGGCGGTAGTCACTGAAACACCAAGTGGCTAGGTCTTCTAATTCTCGGCGGCGATGATGAAAAGGTACAATACCGTATTCGGCTTTTAATAATGCTCCTGGGGGTGAATAACGTGCATCCCACGTTAGCGGTTCTGGATAAAATAAATCGGGGCAACGGCTGGGTAATAATGAATCGTAACTATTCAGGCCTAAAAAGACCGCGATTGTCATCGCTTTATTTTTATCGAGTTTTTTCCCGTACCAAGCATTTGCCGGAGCTGTGCTATGTGTATCGGGTGATTGACCGATATAGCGTAGAAATTCCCGTTCAAAGCGGTTTAAGCTGGTAATGCCGCGAGTTTCTGCTCTGTTTTTAACCTTTAGAGGGTCTAATTTAACACTTCTATCCCTTCTTCCATGATGGTCTATCATTGCGCAAGTCTCAAATTGAATGGCTGTTGTGATTAACGAACTATACGTCGTCAAGAATATTCAACAAGCCAAGCAAATAGAGCAACTTATCTTTATTAATTCCCCCAAGTCGGGCGCGTAGGTTATCCAGTTTGTTGGAGGCATAACCACGACTTATTCCTGTCTCATGAGTGATGTTTTAAAGGGTTTGCCCGATGCAACATACTGTAGTATTTTGATTTCAACAGGTTTTAAGGAGTTGAGTAGCGATAATATAAATTGATGAGGAATCTTGTTGTAAGCAAAGAGATGGTTGTGAAAAAGGTAAGTACAGAGCACCAGTGTTTCTAAGTTCTCACACTTTAAAATATTAAAACTAACATCTTTTTCAAGACTGAGTACACTCGCGCCAGCCATGCCAATGTTTTTGTTCATGGTCGGAATGGATATACCATTCATAATGCCATGATCGTTTCGCGCTATTTGAATGACGCGTTTTTCATCATTTGTGATGCTATTGGAATGTTCATGCTCGCGCCAATCCATCGGTTCGAGCTGTTGATGCGTAATTTTGCGAATAGTAAAATCTTTCATGTGGAGTTTTTCTTCATTATATTGCCATAAAAAACCCATCGGATAAGGCGAGGAATTTAAAAAAACAGGTGTAAGTAAATTACCAGTGAGTTCAACATTTGGGGCAAAAGCAAATGTGACGGCTTCAAACCCTAATGAACGAACCGCCTCTTCGTAAATGCGAAAGCGTTTTTCTAACTCATCGGATAAGTAAAGTTTTTCTACAAATTCACCAACGATATGGGATTTCACGGCCATTGCTAACGACACTCCATCCTTTTCTATAATGACGACCACCTCAACGTGACCGTCATTATACGTTGATTTGTGGGGAAGTATCAGTAGGAGCTAATCTTTGCTAAGGACTAGAAAATTCAGTCCGCCGCGAAAATGTCGCTGATGACATTCGACCACATGAAACCCAACCTGTTGCACTTGCTTTATCAGTGCGTCCATGCTGATAAAATTTGCTTGAGGATTCATTGCCAATTGCAGGTTATAACGCTTATAAGCTGCAAAATCTGGGTGGGCGATGAGTTCTTTCTCTGCATCTATTAATAATTGCTCAATCGGAAGGTCTGCATTAGGCGTGGCTAAAACAAAGACCGAATGCGGCGTTAATAACTCATAGATGCGCGATAATGTCGCCAGTGGATCAGGCCAAGCGTAATAGCTTTGGATAGAAACTCCTGCGGTAAACTGTGCGTGTACCTCTTCAATTTTGCTGTGCAGAATAGAAAACTCGGGACGATGTAAACGCTGAATAATGTTCTGCGCAACATTGACCATTTCTTCAGCGTAATCAATGCCCGTATAAGAGGTAATATCCGCATTGTCGGCTAATAATGGCGCAAGTTTCGCTGTGCCACAGCCGCAATCCACCACATCACCGTGCAAATATTGGCAAGCTTCACGATACACCGCTAATTGTACCGAGGTGGTGACAGAGGCGAATAAGTTCGCGTAATTTTCCCATTCGCTCACTGCATAAGCGACGGTTGGTGTGTGAACGGCAGTTTGTGCAGTTGCATTCATGGTAATTCCTCCCCTAACCATGCGGAAAACGGTGCTTTACTGGTTTTGATGTGCCATTCAACTAAGGCAAAGCGTGCGTTTGTGCCGTAGCTGTAACCCACATCATCAGTCAATACGGTGGCATGCATGATCTTTTCGTAAAATCCGGTATTTTTTGCGGGCATAATGAAGACCAATGAGTCAATGTGATAACCCACCGCGATTTCGTAATAAGTGCGTAAATACACCGCTAAAACACCGCGAGCTTCTTTAGCAATCGCAAATTTGCTCGGTTCAGCGATAACCAAACCACGTTGGCGTAATTTGTCGACTTCCGACTTGATGATTTGATCAGCGGGTAAACCTAAGCCGCTGTCAAATACCACGCGCCCTGTGCTGATAATTTCGCCCGCTTTGTTTTCGCTATACAACACACAAGCACAACCGTCATGAGTGTCGTGGGTAAAATCCACACCTTTTAGTGCAGGGTATAAGCGTCCAAATTCGGCGGCGCGTAACGCCCAAATGTGGCGAAATTCGTGCTCATTGGTCGCAATTTTCAAACGATCTGGCACTTGCGACAGTACCAGTTTGGATGGCATAACTTGCATAATGGATCTCCGTATCAGTGGTGATCCCAAGCGCTTGGTCTCGAAACGTTGTATACGCTGCTAATTATGCGGTTTGAAACGCGGGGCAAAGGTAGAGATAAGCAATAGTTAAGCGAGTTAAGCTAAATTGTGTGCAGTTAGGCGGTATCGTGCGGAATTGCCGCATTCCAACCGTGTTACAGTGCCGTAATCTGTGCTACCTTGCGTGTTTTGCTGGCAATCGTTTGCCAGTTTGATTGCCCTAGATACAGGTCGATGAAGGATCACATCATATTATGAATCGCGTTTTTAACTTCAGTGCAGGGCCTGCGGTATTGCCGCAAGCGGTGTTAGAACAGGCGCAAGCCGAAATGCTCGACTGGAACGGCACAGGCATGTCGGTGATGGAAATGAGTCACCGCGAACAGCATTTCCTGTCGATTGCGGCACAAGCTGAAGCGGATTTGCGTGAATTACTCGCCATTCCTGCCAATTACAAAGTGCTGTTTTTGCAAGGCGGCGCGTACAGCCAGTTTGCCATGATCCCGATGAATCTATTGCGTGGCAAAACCCGTATGGATTACGTCGATACGGGCGATTGGTCAGCCAAAGCGATTGCTGAAGCGCGGCGTTACGGTGAAGTCAATGTGGTTGCTTCCAGCAAAGCGGGTAATTACACCAGCATTCCTGATGTGGCGACGTGGAATTGCGACCCGAATGCCGCGTATTTGCACTATGTCTCCAACGAAACCATTCGTGGTGTGGAATTTAACAGCGTGCCAGACGTGGGTGATGCGACTTTGGTGACGGATATGTCATCCAATATTTTGTCGCGTCCGGTGGATGTCAGCCGTTACGGTCTGATTTACGCGGGGGCGCAGAAAAACATTGGCCCTGCGGGGTTGACCATTGTGATTGTGCGTGAGGATTTAATCGGGCAAACCGTGGCGGGTACGCCGACCATGTTCGATTACAAAATCCAAGCGGATAATGATTCCATGTACAACACGCCGCCAACCTATGCGTGGTATTTAGCCGGATTGGTGTTTAAATGGTTGAAACAGCAAGGCGGTGTTAGCGCAATGGCGGCGATCAATCAGCGCAAAGCAGCGAGTTTGTACGCGGCGATTGACGGTTCAGACTTTTACCACAGCCCTGTGGACGTGGCGTGCCGTTCGTGGATGAATGTGCCGTTTACTTTGGCAAATCCTGCGCTGGATAAAGCGTTCGCAGCGGAAGCCGAGCAAGCCGGATTGGTGTCGTTGAAAGGGCATCGTTCGGTCGGTGGGATGCGTGCCAGCATTTATAACGCCATGCCAGAAGCGGGTGTGGCAGCGTTAATTCAGTTCATGCAAGATTTCGCACAGCGCAAGGGTTGATTATGGCTTTGGATTTACAAGCAATTCGCCAGCAAATTGATGCGCTGGATACGCAAATTCTCGAACTGCTGAACAAACGGGCGGCGTGTGCGGAACAAGTCGCGCACGCAAAACTCGCTGAAGACCCGAAGGCGACGTTTTACCGCCCCGAACGCGAGGCACAAATCCTCACGCGGATGCAGTCCATTAACGCAGGCCCCTTACGCAATGAGCAAATCACGCATTTATTCCGTGAAATCATTGCGGCGTGTTTGGCGTTAGAAGAGTCGATGTGCATTGCTTATTTAGGGCCCGAAGGCACGTTCACCCAAGAAGCCACCCTGAAACATTTTGGGCAGGGTGTAGGAACGCAGCCCGTCGATTCCATTCCGCAAGTGTTCCGCGAAGTCGAAGCGGGGCGCGTGCGCTACGGTGTTGTGCCGATTGAAAATTCCACCGAAGGCGTGGTGACGCACACGCTGGATATGTTCGTGCAATCCAACTTGAGGATTTGTGGCGAAATTACCTTACGCATTCACCAAAATTTGATGTGCCGTCACGAGCGATGGCAAAGCGTACAGAAGGTGTATTCCCACGCGCAATCCTTGGCGCAATGCCGTTATTGGTTGGATAAACATTTGCCAAATGCTGAACGCATTCCCGTCAGTAGCAATGCCGAAGCCGCACGTTTAGCCTCATTAGACGATACTGCCGCCGCGATTGGTAGCCGCCAAGCCGCACCGTTATACGGTTTATTACTGCTGCAAGAAAACATTGAAGACAATGCCAATAACACCACGCGCTTTTTGGTGATTGGGAAGCAAACCGTACCAGCCAGCGGCAATGACCGTACCTCGTTATTGGTTTCCACCAAAAATAAACCCGGTTCGTTATTCCACCTGTTAAAACCGTTGGCAGAAAACGGCGTGGACATGACGCGCATTGAATCGCGCCCCGCCAAAACCACCAATTGGGAATACGTTTTCTTCCTCGATGTGCGTGGGCATGAGCAAGACGGCAATATTAGTCAAGCCTTGAGCGCATTACGGGCTGAAGCCGACGTGGTACGGATTCTCGGCTCTTACCCCGTGGCGATTATGTAAGCGGACAGTTGGGTAGGGAGCGCAATGCTCCCTGTTGAAAATATCGATATTTTAAATAATATCGATATATCTTGCATCTAAGCACGATTGCTTTATCCTATTCGGTGAGTGAGGAAACAGTCATTGGAGGAGTGCCTGTGCATGAACCATCATGGGAAAAAATACACCTATCCGTCAAATCAAGATTTGAAGTCATTGATTCGCTTTGAGGAGGATACGGGCAATATTTGGTTAGGACAACAGCGCATGGTCTTGCTGCATACGGCGGCGTTTGGCTCAATGCGTAGCGAACTGATTGAATCGTTTGGGCAAGCGTATGCGCGTGGCGTATTAATGCGCATGGGCTATGCTGCCGCGCAGTCGGATTTGCAATTGGCGAAAAAATTACGCCCACACACACCATTATTGGAGCGTTTTCTGGCAGGTCCGCAATTACACGGTTTGGAAGGCATGGTGAGCGTTGAACCCGTACACGTTAATATGGATGTGGAACGTGGGCGATTTTACGGTGAGTTCACATGGCGTAATTCCTTTGAAGCAGCAGAGCATTTGCACCGTTATGGTATTGCAAATGAACCCGTGTGCTGGAATTTATTGGGTTATGCCACGGGTTATACCAGCGCGTTTATGGGAAAACCGATTTATTTTAAAGAAGTCGAATGTGTTGGCAAAGGTGATAAACAATGTCGCATTATTGGCAAGCCATTGGAAGATTGGGAAGACGCGAATGAATTACGCGATTTATTCTCGTTAGAATCCATGGCGCAAAAGCTGCATTCATTGGAGGAAGAAGTACAGTTTTTGCGTAAAGAAATGATTGGTTATGCACGTCCTGAAAACATTATTGCTGAATCTGCCCCAATTCGGGAGATTATGTATTTATTGCATAAAGCAGCCGAAACCAATGTCACGGTATTAATGCTGGGCGAAACGGGAGTCGGGAAGGAAGTTTTCTCGCAAGCCTTGCATCAAATGGGCACGCGCAAAGACGCACCTTTTATCGCCGTGAATTGCGCGGCATTACCGCGTGAATTGGTTGAGTCGGAATTATTCGGCGTAGAAAAAGGCGGTTATACAGGTGCGGATAAATCACGTCTAGGGCGTTTTGAACGGGCGAATGGTGGCACATTATTTTTGGATGAGTTAGGTGAATTAGATGCTTCCGCACAAGCCAAGCTGTTACGCGCTATTCAAACGGGTGAGTTTGAGCGGGTTGGTGGTTCGGAAAAAATCAAAGTTGATGTGCGTTTAATTGCGGCAACCAATGCGAATTTATTGGAACGAGTGCGCGAAGGGACATTCCGTGCCGATTTGTATTATCGTTTAAATGTATTCCCCATTACCATTCCACCTTTACGCGAACGGCGCACCGATATTTCTGGGTTGATTCGTAAATTCATCGACAAATACTATAAAAAATACGGCAAACATGTTTTAGGCGTGACCGATGATACGTTACAACGTTTTGCAGCTTATCATTGGCCAGGGAATATTCGTGAGTTAGAGAATATTTTAGAGCGCGGTGTTATTTTAGCAGAGAATTATTCACGGATTGAATCTAACCAAATCTGTTTGGGAATGCCATGCCCTACCGATGATTTTATGGTTATTGGTAGTGATGGGAATTTACAACCCAGTATTAAAACCGATGCACTGGATGATTTATTAGAACACTTTGTGCAATCGGGTATGGACTTCGACAATTTAGAAAAAAGCTTACTCGATAAAGCTCTGAAGAAAGCCAGTGGTAATGTGTTGGAAGCCGCGCGTATTTTGGGAATTAGTGGCCCGCAATGTCGTTATCGGCTTAAAAAACTGGGTTTGGCGTGACGTTTCACGCCTTATTCTCGTTTGTTAAATAGCCTGAAGTATTGCTTTCCACCCAACGGCTTGAACCGTCGCGCAAGGTTTCGCGTTTCCAAAATGGAGCTTGATGTTTGAGGTTTTCCATTATGCCACGGCAAGCTTCAAATGCCGCTGCACGATGTGCTGACCAAACAGCAACCAAAACAATCGGTTGGGCGGGGGTAATCTCGCCCACGCGATGCACAATTAATGCCGCATCCAGCGTGTATTGTTGTTGAGCTTGCTGGGCTAATTCATGCAATTGGCGTTCTGTCATGCTCGGATAGTGCTCTAAAAACATCGCGGTTACATCATCACCTTCGTTAAAATCACGCATCGTGCCGACAAAAACTGCCGTTGCGCCGAATTGCCCCGCCCGCAACGCACTTTGTGCTTGCCAATCCGCCAAATATTGCCACGGATCGAAGGGTGATGCGCTCAAAGCAATGTGAATCATGGACTTACTCCTCATAACAGTCGCGCAATGTCAAGGTGACACCTAGGCTATCGAGCGTGAAGGCATCTTCCAGCGTGGAATAAACGCGCAATAGCCATTCATCCCGTTTTAAACGGTGAAAGTGCTCAACCAAAATACTTTCTGGGTCGATTAATACATAATCTTGCAATCCCGCAATGGAGCGATAATGCGCGAATTTGCCGACTCGATCATAATCACGGGTGCTGGGCGATAATACTTCAATAATTACCAATGGATTCAATAAAGTACGCTGATTATCAGTTAATTCAGGTGTGCCACAAAACACCGAAACATCGGGGTAAGTATCCAAACCCGATGGCGTGTGGATGCGCATATCACTATTCATGGGTTGGCACGGCTTGCCGCGTAATGCCTGCCGTAACGCCACAAAAACATTCCCCGACACTCGCGCATGGTTAAACGTTCCGCCAGCCATTGCGTACATTTGCCCATCCCAAAATTCGTATTTTTCAGCATGTTGCGCGTCAAATTGCAAATAATCTGCACGGCTGACCGTTGGTTTAGCATTTAACATAGGCGGAAATCCATCATCATGAATAGCATTGAGGATACCACATTCGGATGGTGTGGCAGTGAGTGCGTTATCTTTAGGCTGATAGCATTCTTAGCTTATGTATTTTGCTAATGATATTCGTTAGTTAATCTTGCATATTTACCGTTCGGTGGTTATAAAGAAAACTCATTCAATATTAAACCCTTGGGGCAAAATTATGGATAAAGCGTTAGAACTGGCAGAAGTCATCAGCGCGTTACGCGCAGAGATCAATATTGCGAAACAAAATGCAGAAAATCAAGATATTCGCTTTAACATCAACAATATCGAAATCGAATTGCAAACAGTCGTCGAATATGAAGCGGGTGCAGAAGCCAGTGGTAAGGTGAGGTTTTGGGTTGTGGATGCCAATACCAAAGCCAATGGAAAGTGGAAAGATGCCGTCACGCAGAAAATTAAGTTGAGCTTGCAAGTAGTGGATGAAAGCAAGCCTGCTGTTAATGGTCAATCACCCTTGGCACAGATTGGTGGTGATAGTTAATGGATGACAATCTCCTTGTCAAAATCACAGTTCCTCGCATGGATGGAAAAACAAGGATAGGGACAGGTTACACCGTTGCAAAAGGTTTAGTACTGACAGCTCGTCATGTCGTCGAGTTTCCAGAGCGGGATATGAAAAAAGCAATCTCGCTGGAGTGGGTGAAATTATCTACACCTAGTCAGCCTTGTAGTGCAACGGTGCAAGTTGTCAAAGAGGGAGATTGGGAACAATACGATATTGCTTTATTGGAAGTTACGCCTCCTGCTGAAATTACTGATCACTTTTCACCCTATATTTTTGCTATGACCAAAGCTATTAGTGGTGAACAGTGGGAAAGTGCTGGATTCCCCAAAATTAATCAGTTTCAACTTAAAGGTGCTACAGGGCAATTTAGTAAAGATTCGGGTAATGCCACATTAGACCTTGATTTATCAAATACTTATAATCGCAGTACAGTTCCTGATGACATGGTGTCTACGGGTTGGGGTGGAATGTCTGGTGCGCCTGTATTTGGTGTTAAGAGTAAGCGGTTACAAGCAGTTGTTACGGTACATCACCAGTGGATGGAAAGACAATTGGTAGCCGTCTCCATTCCGTGGTTATTGCACAACGAAAAGTTATTCTGTGAAATTGTTAATCCTGCCAAGCAAGTAACAGCTCAATTGCATGCTAAGGTAAAAGCCGAAACGACGCGCATTCTGGATAGACAACTCGTGCTGCGCGAGGAATTGAAAGCTGCCTTGAGGC
>CAZTUZ010000069.1:0-12574 GCA_964617055.1 uncultured Thiothrix sp. | reverse complement strand
CTACACAGGCGAAGACACTCTTTCCCTACACGACGCTCTTCCGATCTCACAGGATAGGCTCTTTGATCTCATCCATGTTGATTTCGATCACAGCCGCGTATTCTGCGTCCGCATCCGCACGCATCAGGCTTGGGTTAGCCAACCATTCTTCCATCGCTTTAATGCGACGTTCGATGGTGCGTGCATCGCCGTAACCTTCAGAAATCATCCATTTCAACATAACGATGTTGGAACGCAGGTATTCCGCAACGGATGCTTCAGACAACGCAACGGTACAACCCGCAGCAGAACGTTCTGCTGATGCGTCAGACAATTCAAACGCTTGTTCAACTGTCAGGTGATCCAGACCTTCGATTTCCAGAACCGTGCCGTTGAAGACGTTTTTCTTACCTTTTTTCTCAACCGTCAACAAACCCATTTGGATGGCTTTGTGCGGGATAGCGTGTACGAGGTCACGCAAGGTAATGCCCGGTTGCATTTTGCCTGTGAAACGCACCAGTACGGATTCTGGCATGTCTAACGGCATAACGCCTGTTGCCGCTGCGAACGCGACCAAACCAGAACCTGCTGGGAAGGAAACGCCGATAGGGAAACGGGTATGAGAGTCACCGCCTGTACCAACGGTATCCGGCAGCAGCATGCGGTTCAGCCAGGAGTGGATAACGCCGTCGCCCGGACGCAAAGAAACACCACCACGGGTCATGATGAAGTCAGGTAACGTGTGGTGTGTTTTCACGTCAACGGGTTTTGGATACGCTGCTGTGTGGCAGAAAGATTGCATCACCAGATCAGCCGAGAAGCCCAAGCACGCCAAGTCTTTCAACTCGTCACGCGTCATAGGACCAGTGGTATCTTGAGAACCCACGGTAGTCATTTTTGGTTCGCAGTACATGCCAGGGCGAACGCCTGTTAAGCCGCACGCTTTACCGACCATTTTTTGCGCCAGTGTGTAACCTTTGCCAGTGTCAGCAGGTTGCTCTGGTGAACGGAACAGGTCAGATGCACCTAAACCTAACGCTTCACGCGCTTTGTTAGTCAAACCACGACCGATGATCAGGTTGATACGACCGCCAGCACGCGCTTCGTCTAACAATACTTGGGTTTTCAAACCGAAGTTAGAGATGACTTCATCTGTACCGTGACGTTTTGCAACACCTTCATAAGGATAAACGTCAACCACGTCGCCCATGTTCATTTGGGCAACGTCCATTTCGATAGGCAGTGCGCCCGCATCTTCCATCGTGTTGAAGAAGATTGGCGCGATTTTGCCACCGAAACAGTAACCGCCAGCGCGTTTGTTCGGGATACCAGGAATGTCATCACCGAAGAACCACAGTACGGAGTTAGTCGCCGATTTACGCGAAGAACCTGTACCTACTACGTCACCGACGTAAGCAACAGGGAAACCTTGCGCTTTTACAGCTTCGATTTGTTTCAAAGGACCAACTGAACCCGGTTCAATCGGTTCCATGCCATCACGCGGCATTTTCAGCATCGCATTAGCGTGTAATGGGATGTCAGGACGTGACCAAGCATCTGGAGCAGGAGACAAATCGTCAGTGTTGGTTTCGCCTGGTACTTTGAAAACAGTAACAGTGATTTTTTGTGCAACTTCAGGTTTGGAAGTGAACCATTCACCGTCCGCCCAAGAGTGCATAACTTTTTGTGCCGCTGCATTGCCTGCTTTTGCTTTATCAGCAACATCGTGGAATGCATCGAACATTAATAAGGTGTGAGATAACGCTTTAGCAGCCGCTTCAGCAGTGACTTCGCTATCCAGTGCTGCGATCAACGGTTGAACGTTGTAACCACCGAGCATCATACCCAGAACTTCAACCGCACGAACTTGGCTAACTAAACCACAAGCCACTTCGCCTTTAGCAACCGCTGCCAAGAAACCCGCTTTAACGTAAGCCGCTTCGTCCACGCCCGCAGGAACACGATTTTCCAACAGATCAACCAAGAACGCTTCTTCACCAGCAGGAGGGTTTTTCAGCAGTTCAACCAATGCCGCCGTTTGTGCTGCATCCAGTGGCTTCGGTGGAACGCCTTGCGCCGCGCGTTCTTCAACGTGTTTGCGATATTCTTGTAACATAAAATCAACTTCTCCTCAAAAAAACAGCCCAAGCGAACGCTGGTGCACAAGACACCAACATTCACCCGTATTAAGTGGTTATTCGCGCAACGTGCTTAACGTTGATCCATCGGAACGTAGTCACGACGGGTTTCGCCGACATATAACTGACGTGGACGACCGATACGAGATTCTTCGTCACCCATCATCTCATTCCATTGCGAAATCCAACCGATAGTACGCGCTAAGGCGAACATAACCGTGAACATGCTGACCGGAATGCCCATGCACAGGAAAATAACACCAGAGTAGAAATCCACGTTCGGGTACAAGCTGCGTGCTTTGAAGTAGTCATCATTCAATGCAACTTGTTCCAGTTCACGCGCGATTTCAAACAATTTTTGGTTAGGATTGTTCGCTGGCATTTTGTCCAGAATCTCATTCGCCAATTTGCGGATGATTTTCGCACGCGGATCGTAGTTTTTATACACACGATGCCCAAAGCCCATCAGACGGAAACGGTCATTTTTGTCTTTCGCACGCGCTACCCAATGAGACAGTGGCTGACCAGACTTCTCGATCTCACGCAACATGTTGATAACCGCTTCGTTCGCACCACCGTGCGCAGGCCCCCACAGTGACGCGATGCCCGCTGCTACTGCTGCGAATGGGTTCGCTTCAGAAGAGCCAGCTAAACGCACTGTCGAAGTAGACGCGTTTTGCTCATGGTCAGCGTGCAGAATCAAGATAACTTCCAACGCCTTAGCAAACAGTGGATCAACCTTATATGGCTCGGTTGGTGCTGAGAACATCAGATGCAAGAAGTCTTCTGAGTATTTCAGGTCATTGCGTGGGTAAACAAACGGCAGACCCGCTGAATAACGATAGCTCCATGCCGCGATGGTTGGCATTTTTGCAATCAAACGATGAGCAGAACGTTGACGCTGTTCAGCATCGTGAATATTCATGTCATCGTGGTAGAACGCAGACAATGCACCCACAACACCTACCATAGTTGCCATCGGATGCGCATCGCGACGGAAACCACGGTAGAAGTATTGTACTTGGTCATGCAACATAGTATGGCGAGTGATAATTTGTTCAAAATCCGCCATTTCTGCCGGATTTGGCAGCTTGCCATTCAATAACAAATAGCAAACTTCCAAGAACGTACTGTGCTCTGCCAATTGCTCAATCGGATAGCCACGATAGAGCAATGTGCCCTCGTCCCCGTCCAGATAAGTAATCCGGCTGGAGCAACTCGCAGTAGCCAAGAAACCAGGGTCATAAGTGAAATAACCCAATTCCTTATGTAGCTTACGAATGTCGATGGCTTTAGGCCCTGAAGTCGGGCATAAAACATCCAGCTCCACTTGCTTGCCAGTTGCATTGTCAGTAATCGTTACAGTCTGTTTGGTCATGAGGGCACTCCAAAACGAAAGTCAATAGAAATCAGTATCTTGTCGGCAGCAAAAACTCGCCTTACTTAGCGAGTTTTGCAAACGCGGCAGCAACACCTTGTCCCAGCTCTGCTGGAGAACGCACGGTGATAACACCCGCCGCTTCTAACGCTGCGAACTTCTCATCAGCAGTACCCTTACCACCAGCAATAATCGCACCAGCATGACCCATGCGTTTACCTTTTGGTGCGGTAACACCAGCGATGTAAGAGACTACAGGCTTAGTAACATTAGCTTTGATGAACGCCGCCGCTTCTTCTTCCGCAGAACCACCGATCTCACCACACATCAGGATAACTTCGGTCTGAGGATCCGCTTGGAACATGGTCAGCGCGTCGATGAAGTTTGTACCAGGAATTGGGTCACCACCGATACCGATACAAGTACTTTGACCCCATGGGTTAGTTTGTTTAACCGCTTCATAAGTCAATGTACCCGAACGTGAAACGATACCCACAGAACCTGGTTTGTGGATGTGACCCGGCATGATACCGATTTTACACTCGCCTGGTGTGATAACACCTGGGCAGTTCGGGCCGATTAAACGCACGCCTAAACTGTCAACGATCACTTTCGCATCCAACATGTCTAATGCTGGGATACCTTCCGTGATACAAACGATCAGTTTGATGCCTGCTTCAGCCGCTTCAATGATGGAATCTTTACAGAATGGAGCTGGAACGTAGATAACGCTCGCGTCCGCACCCGTTTCGACCACTGCATCGCGTACTGTGTTGAATACAGGCAGACCTAAGTGTGTTGTACCGCCTTTACCTGGCGTGATACCGCCCACCATTTTAGTACCGTAAGCAATCGCTTGCTCGGAGTGGAAAGTACCTTGCTTACCAGTGAAGCCTTGGCAGATAACTTTAGTGTCTTTATTAATCAATACGCTCATGCGGCTTCTCCTACAGCAGCAACGATTTTACGGGCAGCATCACCAAGATCGGTAGCTGCGGTTACAGCCAAGCCACTGTTAGCCAGCAATTCAGCACCTTTCTCAGCATTGTTACCTTCTAAACGCACCACAACAGGGACGGACACGTTTACCTGTTCAACCGCTTTGATGATACCTTCTGCGATCAGGTCGCAACGCACAATACCACCAAAGATATTGATCAGGATGCCTTTTACCGCTGCGTCAGACAGGATGATTTTGAATGCCGCCGCTACACGTTCAGCCGTTGCACCACCACCTACGTCTAAGAAGTTAGCAGGCTGACCGCCGGACAGTTTGATAATGTCCATTGTCGCCATTGCCAAACCTGCACCGTTGACCATGCAACCGATGTTACCTTCGAGTGCAACGTAGTTCAGCTCCCATTCGGATGCTTCGATTTCACGCGCGTCTTCTTGAGATTTGTCACGCATAGCAACCAATTCTGGTTGGCGATACAGTGCGTTGCTATCAACGTTGACTTTACCGTCCAAGCACAACAGGTCGCCTTCTGCTGTTACAACTAATGGGTTGATTTCAACTAAAGACAAGTCTTTTTCTTTGAACATCTTGCCCAAACCAACCAGTAATTTGGTGAATTGAGCGATTTGTTTGCCTTCTAAGCCCAAACCGAAAGCCAATTCACGACCTTGGTATGGCATAACACCAACCAGCGGGTCAACCGTTGCTTTCAGGATTTTTTCTGGTGTTTCGTGCGCAACTTTCTCGATTTCCATACCACCTTCGGTAGAAGCCATAATGACTACACGACGGCTGGCACGGTCAAGAACTGCACCGAGGTACAATTCACGCGCGATGTTGCAAGTTTCTTCAACTAAAATAGAGTTGATTGGCTGACCGTTTTTGTCGGTTTGGTAAGTCACCAAATTAGTGCCCAACAGTTTACCAGCGACTTCGCCCGCTGCTGCTGGAGAATCAACCAACTTAACGCCACCTGCTTTACCACGACCACCCGCATGAACTTGAGCCTTAACGACTACTTTAGGGGTAGAAAGGGATGCTGCTGCCGCTTCAGCTTCAGCCGCTGTGGTAGCAACCTTGCCATTTGGCACAGGCATACCATATTGGCTAAAAACCGCCTTGGCCTGATATTCGTGTAGATTCATCCTCAGTTTTCCTTTACATAGTTAAACCCGCGCAAAACGCGAGGCATATTCGCAAAAACGCCACGGAATCGGCACTCAAGCTGACCCGTGGCGTGAAAGCGTATTTATTAAAAAGGCTTACTTACGCTTTTTGCCAACGGCATGTAATGCTCGCCCATCGACAGCCAGCATAGCTTCGTGAATCGCCTCAGAAACGGTTGGATGCGCAAATGTCATCCGCGCTAAATCCTCAGACGAGCACTCAGTCTCAATCGCAATGACTGCTTGTCCCACCAGCTCAGAAGCCAATGGACCTACGAAATGCACTCCCAAAATGCGGTCGGTTTTCGCATCGGCTAAAACCTTGACCAGACCATCCGCCTGATCCATCGCTTTTGCACGGCCGTTGGCTGCAAATGGGAAAGAACCAACATTGTAAGCAACGCCTGCCGCTTTCAATTCAGCCTCGGTCTTGCCAACCCATGCGATTTCAGGGTGAGTATAGATAACCCACGGAATAGCATCGTAGTTAATGTGCGGTTTTTGACCTGCAATTTGCTCAGCAACCAACACACCCTCTTCGGATGCTTTGTGCGCTAACATTGGGCCTACAATACAGTCACCAATGGCGTACACACCAGAAACAGCGGTCTGCAAATGGCTATCAACCACGACTCGACCACGCTCATCCAGCGAAACACCACAGTCGTCTGCCAGTGCACCTGCTGTATTGGATTTACGCCCGACAGCTACGATCAAACGGTCAACAAGCAATTTTTGCTCGCCTTGCGGATCGTTATAAGTTACTTCAACGCCAGCATCAGTCACTTCAACATTAGCAACCTTGGAACTCATGCGAATATCCAAACCTTGCTTTTTGAACTGATTCAATGCGGACTTAGCAACATCTCGATCAGCAGCAGCTAAGAAGTCATCCATTGCTTCGAGAACAACGACTTCCGCGCCCAAACGCCGCCACACGCTACCCATTTCCAGACCAATAACGCCTGCGCCGATGACACCCAGTTTTGCTGGAACGGTTTCCCAATCCAATGCGCCAGCGGAATCCACAACGCGTGTGTCTTGCCATTTTGCAATCGGCAACTCAATCGGGGTAGAGCCAACCGCAATAATAACATTATCCGCAGCGTAAGTGTGCACCGCACCATCATGACCTGTGACTTGTACTTGTTTGCCCGCCAGTAATTTACCGCGACCTTGCAACCAAGTAATGCCATTGGCTTTGAACAGTTGCTCAATACCGCCTGTCAGTTGCGAAACGATTTTATCTTTGCGAGCAATCATTTTGCTCACATCGATATTCAAACCTTCAACACTGATACCGTGGTCAGCATTGTGGTGGGCAATTTCTTCGTAACGCTCAGAGCTTTCCAGCAATGCTTTAGAAGGGATACAACCCACGTTTAAGCAAGTACCGCCTAAGGCTGGTTTTTGCTGTTTGTTGATCCACTCTTCCACGCACGCCGTTTTGAAACCTAACTGTGCGCAACGAATCGCTGCAACGTAACCACCAGGGCCGCCGCCAATAACGATGACATCAAATTTATCAGACATGTTTACCTACCTTACACATCCAGCACTAAACGAACTGGGTTTTCAACCAATTCTTTAATGGTTTTGAGGAAGGTAACAGCACCCTGACCGTCAACGATACGGTGGTCGTAAGACAATGCAACGTACATCATTGGGCGGATAACGATCTGGTCATTAACAACGACTGGACGTTTTTGGATAGAGTGCATACCCAAGATCGCGCTTTGAGGTGGGTTCAAAATAGGAGTAGACAACAATGAACCAAAAACGCCGCCGTTAGTAATGGTAAATGTACCACCAGACAGGTCGCCCATATCCAGTTTACCTTCGCGTGCTTTGACAGCATAACCCGCGATACCGGATTCAATGTCAGCCAGACCCATGTTTTCAACATTGCGCAGGATAGGCACGACTAAGCCACGATCAGAAGAAACCGCGATACCGATGTCGCAGAAACCGTGGTAAACAATGTCATTGCCATCAATAGAGGCATTGATTTCAGGGAAACGTTGTAAAGCAACCGCCGCCGCTTTAACGAACAAGGACATAAAGCCCAATTTCGCTTTGTGTTTTTTCTCGAATACATCTTTGTATTCGTTACGCATATCCATCAACGGCTTCATGTCGATTTCGTTGAAGGTGGTCAACATCGCAGTAGACGATTTTGCGTACAACAGACGTTCAGCAATACGCGCACGCAGGCGAGTCATTGGCACACGTTGTTCCATACGCGCACCCGCAGCAACCGCAACAGTCGGAGCTGGTGCTGCTGGAGCAGCCGCTTTTGCAGGCGCAGCAGCAGGTTTCGCTACCGCAGCTTGTACGTCTTCTTTCAGGATACGACCATTCGCGCCAGAACCTGCAACATCAGCAGCACTTAGGTTATTTTCTGCCATCAGCTTGCGTGCAGCAGGAGCGGTTTGTGGTGCGGAAGTTTCAGCAGCAGCGGCTGGAGCGGGTGCTGCTTCGGCAGCGGGGGCAGGTGCGGCAGCAACAGCACCAACAGTCAGACGACCTAATAATTGACTACTGGTAACGGTTGCACCAGCATCTTGCAGAATTTCAGTTAAAACACCATCAACAGGAGCTGGAACTTCCAGCACAACTTTGTCAGTTTCGATTTCGACCAGAACTTCGTCTTGCTTAACCGCGTCGCCAACTTTTTTGCTCCAAGAAACCACGGTCGCGTCAGCAACGGACTCCGGCAATACAGGTGTCAGAATCTCACTACTCATCTATACACATCCTCGTTTTGTCTTTATTGAAAGCACCTCAAGGTACTTTGGTGGCTTGTGCAGTCCTCCTCTCCGAAAACTGCGAATCGAAAATCTACCAGTCGGCGTCCACCAGCATACAAGGATATGTGAGGACACACACATAATCTGCTATCAGGTTTTAAGATGTGCGGGGATTATACGCCTTTTGTCGGAGAGGTCAAACACCTAACCCTAGTATTGTCGACAGATATACTGGGTTTAATAAAGAAATTTCCAGATACATGGAGTCTGGTCGCTCGATTGTCGACACTTCACGAAAGTTGTTGATGTAACAAGCACAATATAACTTAACGCCTGCGACAAAATAAAAAAGGCTGACAAGTTGCCCTGCCAGCCTTTTAGCGATGTACGGTGAGAGTCAATTACTCGCCGACAGCTTCTTTCATGCTCAAACGCATACGACCTTGACGATCGATTTCGATGACTTTGACGCGCACGGTATCACCGACGTTGACATAATCGGTGACGTTCGCGACGCGCTCATTGCTGATTTGGGAAATGTGTAATAAACCATCTTTACCCGGCAAAATGGTAACGAATGCACCGAAATCCATGATACGCGCGACTTTACCGTTGTAGATTTTGTTTAATTCCACTTCGGCAGTAATCGCTTCGATCATGCTGCGTGCTTCATACGCAGCTTTCGCGTCAACCGCAGCGATTTTGATAAAGCCTTCGTCACTGATGTCGATGCTAGTACCCGTTTTTTCGGTAATGCCGCGAATGGTCTCGCCGCCTTTACCGATAACTTCACGGATTTTTTCAGGGTTGATTTTCATGGTGACGTAACGCGGCGCGTATTCGGAAATTTCGTCACGCGGAGCTTCCAAACCTTTCGCCATTTCACCCAAGATGTGCAAACGACCTGCTTTGGCCTGTGTCAAAGCTTGTTGCATGATTTCTTTGGTAATGCCATTGATTTTGATGTCCATTTGCAGCGCGGTAACACCTTCAGCAGAACCCGCCACTTTAAAGTCCATGTCACCTAAATGGTCTTCATCACCCAAGATGTCGGACAATACTGCAAAACGCTCGCCTTCTTTAATCAAGCCCATTGCAATACCCGCAACCGGAGCTTTGACCGGAACACCCGCGTCCATCAGTGCCAATGAGCTACCGCACACGCTCGCCATGGAGCTTGAACCGTTGGATTCGGTGATTTCAGAAACGCAACGAATGGTGTAAGGGAAATCGTCGGTGTGTGGAATCATCGCTTTCACACCACGTTTTGCCAAACGCCCGTGACCAATTTCACGACGTTTTGGTGAGCCAACCATGCCCGTTTCACCCACGCAGAACGGCGGGAAGTTGTAATGGAACAGGAAGCTGTCTTTGTATTCACCCGCGATGGCATCAATGATTTGCGCGTCGCGTTCTGTACCCAAGGTTGCAACCACTAACGCTTGCGTTTCGCCACGGGTAAACAACGCCGAACCGTGAGCACGCGGCAACACGCCAACACGCACACTGATCGGGCGCACGGTTTGCAGATCACGACCATCAATACGCGCTTTGCCGTCTAAGATGCTGCCACGCACGACTTTTTTCTCAAGGTTTTTGAACTCGACTTTAATCGCGTCTTTGCTTAAACCTTCTTCGCCTTCTTTTGCCGCTAATTTCTCAACCGCAGCCGACAGAATCTCATCAATACGCGCATAACGTGCTTGCTTTTCAGAGATTTGGAAGGCTTCAACCAATGCTGCTTCGCACGTTTCAGATAATGCAGCGATTAATGCTTCGTTTGGTGTTGGAGCTGTCCATTCCCACGCCGCATTACCCACTTCAGCAGCTAATTCGTTGATGGCGTTGATTGCCACTTGCATTTGCTCGTGACCGAACACCACCGCACCGAGCATGACTTCTTCGCTCAGTTCGTTCGCTTCGGATTCAACCATCAATACCGCATCCGCCGTACCTGCAACCACCAAATCCAAATCTGAACTTTTCACTGCTTCATTGGACGGGTTTAACAAATATTCGCCATTGCGATAACCAACACGCGCCGCACCAATCGGGCCTTCGAAAGGAATACCGGACAATTTCAATGCCGCAGATGCGCCTAACATTGCTGCGATGTCTGGGCTAACCGCTGGATTCAATGATTTTAACGTGGCAATAACTTGCACTTCGTTAGTGAAACCTTCTGGGAATAATGGACGAATCGGGCGGTCAATCAGACGCGCGATTAAGGTTTCATCTTCAGTTGGACGCGCTTCGCGTTTGAAGAAACCACCAGGGATACGCCCGGCTGCGTAAAATTTTTCTTGGTAATTAACCGTCAGCGGGAAGAAGTCGCGCCCTGCAACCGCTTCTTTTTGACCAACAACGGTAACTAACAACACGGTTTCATCCATGCTGATCATGACTGCTGCGGTAGCTTGGCGTGCAATTTCGCCTGTTTCGATCGTGACGGTGTGTTGCCCGTATTGGAATGTCTTGGTAAATTTTGCCATGACGTTGTTTTTCCTTGGATTACGATTTTTTGTTGGTGGTCACGGGCAGGCTGTTGAGAAAGGCTCTGAAATAGACTGGTAGGTTGTTTGACATCAGACCCCTTTTCAACAACCTTCCTGCGTGACAAGTGATTGTAAAATTCTGAACAGTACATAACAAAACACCGCTTTAAAGCGGTGTCTTGTGTCGGTTGCTTCGGATCAGCGACGCAGACCGAGGCTTGCAATCAGTTGTTGGTAACGCCCTAAATCTTTACGTTTCAGGTAGTCCAACAATTTACGGCGTTGGTTGACCATCGCCAACATACCACGACGTGAATGGTGGTCATGTTTATGATTTGCAAAGTGGTCGGTCAGATGCTTGATACGCGCAGTCAGCAGCGCAACTTGCACTTCCGGCGACCCGGTATCTGTTTCTGATTGGCGGTATTGCGCTACAACACTCGCCTTTTCTTCTGCACTCAGAGACATTCGCCAAAGCTCCAGATTTAAAGGTTGCTAAAAAGGCGGCGATTATACACAGCAACTCACAGTGAGTACAGTGCCAAAACGCCCGATGCCCCGAACGTACCAGCACTACGCTAAATGACGAGACAAACTAACAACAAGCCGATTATCTGATTAGTTACTCAGTGCATCGTATCGTCGGGCATTTCCAACAACATGAGAGACTGTATTCCGTTACTATTTCAGCACAACGACGCATCACAACAATTACTCTAAAACTAAAGCTCTATTGTTATGCTTATCACAATTAAACATTATGGTATTCCATTCCAAAAATATTATTTCACCGCACCTAGTGCGAGGGTGGCCTTGCGCAATTTGCTCATTCCAACGGCTTATATGGACTGTTACTCGGCACAAAAGCCGTGGTTATTTCGTGTGGAACATCGTCACACATTACTAACGGATTTATTGCAAGATGAAACAACAATCTTCGATAACTTTCCCAAAGACACTCGCAGCCAAATTCGGCGTTACGAACAAGAACAATACTTCAGCACTAACCTACACACGCAGCTAACACAATTCATCCCTCTGTATAATGTGTTTGCTATGGAGCGAGGATTGTCACATTTTTCTACCCAAGATGCGGCAAATATCGGTCATGATAATTACCGCATTTTTAGTATTGATCACGATGGAAAACCCATTATTTGCCATTTTTACCTGCTTTCCCCCGAGACAGGTGTCATCAATCTTTTGATTTCAGCGTCTACCAGTGCTTACCGTGACGATCCTGACATGCGCCGTCTCATGGGACACGCAAACCGCTGCTTACATTGGCAGGGAATGAGGTATTTCAAAACAGCAGGATTTCATACCTACGATTGGGGTGGCTATGTGGTAGACACCGAAGACCCAATCCTACAAGGCATTAACCGATTTAAACGCACATTCAATGGTAAACTCACGCCAATTTACAACTATTACTCGCCAGTGTACGGTTTTATTGAGTCCATGCGCCAAATGGTGCGACAATTCAGGATGACAAATACCCTATCAACGTAATGAATGATTTTACAATTATCATTAGAAGACCATTCACAAGGAGCTATACATGAAATCTTTGCATAAAGTCTTAGCTATCGCGTTCACCGTAGCCAGTGTTGCTGTGAGTTCTTACGCCTTAGCAGACGGCCCACAAAAATCACCGGAAGAGATGGCTATCCAATACCGTAAAGATGCATTTCACATGAGATCGGAAGA
>CAZTUZ010000068.1:0-12734 GCA_964617055.1 uncultured Thiothrix sp. | reverse complement strand
TGTACGCCGGCGATCGTGGCCGACATGGCCTCGGTCGTGCCGCGCAGCATGTTCACGTAGGGGTCGTAGACGGTCTGGTTCCAGCGCGAGGTCTCGGCGTGTATCTGCATCTTGCAGGCGCAGTTCTTCGCCGGGCCGTAGCCCTTGACGATGTTGGCCCACAGCATGCGTGCTGCGCGGAATTTGGCGATCTCCATGAAATAGTTGGCATCGGCGGCATGATCAGGTACTTGCTGCAACTTTTTGATCAATGGCTCTGCCAACGCATATTCTTTCTGAGCCAAATACAAAATGCCCAAACTGTACAATATCTCTGCATTATCCGGTTGAGCCTCGTACAATTGTTTGAACAAGGTGGTAGCTTCTTGCTCCCGATTCGCCAACATGAGTAAACGTGCATAATCCAAAGTGATTTCTGGATTTTTAGCATTTTTGGCAATCGGTTCTAATTCCGCCAATGCTTCGGGAAGCCGTTTTAAACTAATCAAAGCTTTTGCTGACAGACGCGCTGCTTGTTGTTTTTGTGATTCATCCCCTATTTTCTTCACTGCTGCCGCCGCTTGCAGAACTTCTTCTGCTTTGCCGACATTCAGTGCCATCGTTGCTAACATCAACTGTGCGCGGGGCGACTGATCGGCCTTGGCAACGTAGCGTTTGAAGGTTTCGTAGATTGGTTCGGATTGTGAATCCAGCGTCAGCAATGACACGATAAACTCAAAGCCATGCCCTTCTTTCTTTTCGACCTCATCGCGCACAAAGATCAAATCAGGAATCGCGTCATCGTATTTACCCAACCGGATGTTTAATAGGGTACGGTATTGCCTTGCTTCTGCTGAATTGGGTTCAAGTTTGATCCAAATGTTTAAAGCACGCTCAGCTAAGGTATTCTCACGCGCGTGCATCGCTAATTCAGCGGCACGTTTTGTCACACCAAGGTCTTGATTTTGTTCCGCTGCCGCCACATAGTGCGTAGCAGCTTGGGCTGAATTGCCTTTGCGTGCGTACATTTCTGCTGCCAGTATGTTATACATCTGGAAACTAAGAGGGCTACGAAATGCTGCTTGATCCGTGACTGCCTGCTGCACTGATACTGCGGCCGGTTCTGCCGCGTTGGGTTTACCAACAGCGTAACCACTCATGAATAAGAGGCAAGTGAAACTGACAAAACGATGGGGTAAACGGTTTTTTGGCATTTTTTGTCTCCGATAGGGCAACACCCAAATACACCAGTTATGTGAGTTTTCAGGATATATTCAGCGAATCACCTTGTAATCCCGCATAACGTAGCAGAAAATTCGCGGTTCTGAAAATTATATCGTTGGTATAAGTTGCTGAATGTCCATCCTGATAGTCGGAGTAAACCATAAAACCGCGCCTGTAGCCATTCGGGAGAAAGTTTCGTTCGCGCCCGATAGTATGCCGCAGGCTTTACACTCTGCCCATCAAGTTGTGCAGGAAAACCTGATTTTGTCCACTTGCAACCGCACCGAAGTTTACGCTGCTTCTCCGCAAGCGCAATCTTTAGATGCATTAGTGGAATGGTTGGCGGCGTGGCATCACATTCCTACGGCACAGCTCAAACCCTACCTCTACATACACCAACAAGATGACGCGGTACGCCACGCACTGCGTGTCGCTTGCGGGTTGGATTCGCTAGTTTTGGGTGAACCACAAATTCTAGGGCAGCTCAAATCGGCATTACAAACCGCCAGTGATCAGCGTGTCACGGGTCATCAGCTCAATCGTTTGATGCAGCACGCTTTTTCTACCGCTAAAAAAGTACGCACCCAAACCAGCATAGGCGCGAATCCGATTTCTGTTGCGTTTGCGGCGGTGAGTTTGGCAAAACAAATTTTCAGCAAGCTGGAAAAGCAAACCGCTTTACTGATTGGTGCAGGTGAAACCATTGAGTTGGTCGGCAAGCATTTAGCCACCAACAAAATTGGAAAAATCATGGTAGCCAATCGCAGCGTAGACAAAGCTGAAAAACTCGCCGCTGAATACGGCGGTAAGGGCATTGGTTTGAGTGATATTGCTGAATATTTGCCACAAGCGGACATTGTAATTTCCTCTACCGCCTCACCTGTACCGATTTTGGGCAAAGGCACGGTAGAACGTGCATTAAAAATTCGCAAACACCGCCCTATGTTCATGGTCGATATTGCCGTACCGCGTGACATTGAAGAAGAAGTCAGCCAGCTCGACGATGTGTATTTGTACACTGTCGATGATTTACAATCGGTGATTGAAGAAAATCTGCAATCGCGTCGCGCCGCCGCCGAACAAGCCGAAAACATGGTGGTAACGGAAGTGGACAACTTCATGGCATGGCTCCGCGCTCAAGATCACATGGCAACGATTCGCCGCTATCGTGCACGCACTGAACAAATGCGCCAGGAGGTACTGGATAAAGCCCTCAACTTACTGCACAACGGCAAATCGGCGGAAGAAGCACTGCAATTCCTTGCCCATACTCTGAGCAATAAACTGTCGCATGATGCCACCCAAGCCATGAACCATGCAGCTCGCAATGGGGATCATCAACTGCTCGCCACTGCGCAAACCTTATTTAACCTATCCACATCGGACGAAAACGGCTCAACCTCGTGAAAGCATCTATCCTGCAAAAACTAGAAACCTTAAGCGAACGCTATGCAGAAATTGCCGCGTTGTTAGGGGAAGCTGATGTGATCAGCAACCAAGAACAATTTCGTAAATTATCGATTGAATACAGCCAACTAGAACCTGTTGCCCAACATTTTCACGCCTATCAACAAACCTTAGCGGATTTAGAGACCGCACAGGAAATGCTTAGCGACCCTGAAATGCGCGATATGGCAGCAGAAGAAATCGACACCGCCAAAGCAAAACAAGCCGAATTGGAAATCGACTTACAGAAACTTTTACTACCCAAAGACCCACACGATAACAGCAACGTGTTTTTGGAAATTCGTGCTGGAACGGGTGGCGATGAGGCAGCGATTTTTGCAGGCGATTTGTTCCGCATGTATTCACGTTACGCGGAAAGCCGTCGCTGGCAAATCGAAGTCATTAGCCAGAATGAAGGCGAACACGGCGGTTACAAGGAAATCATTTCGCGCATTATTGGGCAGGGTGCCTATTCACGCTTGAAGTTTGAATCCGGCGCACACCGCGTCCAGCGCGTCCCCGCCACCGAATCGCAAGGGCGTGTGCACACATCAGCGGCAACCGTGGCGATTCTGCCGGAAATCGATGAAGTCGAAGCGACTGACATTAACCCAGCGGATTTAAAAATCGATACTTACCGCGCTTCCGGTGCGGGGGGACAGCACGTTAATAAAACCGAATCGGCGATTCGTATTACCCACTTGCCGACCGGAATTGTGGTGGAATGTCAGGACGAACGTTCGCAGCACAAAAACCGCGCCAAAGCGATGGGCTTATTACAAGCACGGATTTTGGAAGGCGAACGCCAAAAACAAGCCAGCGAACAGGCAGAAACACGGCGTAATCTGGTGGGAACGGGCGACCGTTCGGAACGGATTCGCACCTACAATTTCCCGCAAGGGCGCGTTACCGACCACCGCATTAACTTAACGCTGTACAAACTCGACGACATGATGGTGGGCAACGTGGATCAAATCATTGAACCACTGATTCACGAATACCAAGCTGACCAATTAGCTGCTCTTGCGGACGAGTCGTAAGTGCAGATAACGGTTCAAGTCTTATTAAACACGGCGATTCAGGCATTAAACAACACGTCGGAATCGCCGCGTGCCGATGCGGAACTGCTGCTGGCACATTGCGTCGGCAAATCGCGCACTTGGTTACTAACTTGGTCGGACAAAACGCTGGATGGTGGCATCATCGCTGCTTTCCAAACCCTGTTGGCAGAACGGTTACGCGGTGTACCGATTGCACATTTAATCGGCTACCGCGAATTTTGGACGCTGAACCTTAAAGTCACACCGGATACGCTGATTCCCCGCCCTGAAACCGAATTGCTAGTCGAAACGGCACTGGCATTACTGCCAACCACAGCAGTGAATGTGCTGGATTTGGGTACGGGTACGGGGGCAATTGCGCTAAGCCTTGCCAGCGAACGCCCAGCATGGCAAGTAACCGCTGTGGATGTTTCCGCTGCCGCCCTAGCCGTGGCTCAGGAAAATGCGCAGAACAATGGCATTCACAATGTGCATTTCCAGCCATCCGATTGGTTCACCGCCCTTCCCACCCAACGCTTTGCCATGATCGTGTCGAATCCGCCGTACATCGAAGCGGCTGACCCGCATTTGCAACAAGGCGACGTGCGTTTTGAACCGTTAAGCGCGTTGGCATCGGGTAGCGATGGCTTGGACGACATTCGCCACCTTATTCACCACGCACCCGATTGGTTGGAACAAAACGGCTGGTTATTGCTAGAGCACGGTTATAACCAAGGGCAAGTGGTCACGGCGTTACTGCACGAACGCGGCTTTCAAAACGTGCGTTGCCTACTGGATTTAGCGGGCAACGAACGGTTAAGTTTGGGGCAATGGCGGGATTAATTCCCCGCCAATAACGCATTACTGTGAAACGTCGTGATCCAACCAGAAAATACGCGGCAGAATTTCGGTTAAGTCGGTTTTGCCAGCAACATCATTCACACCATTGGCTGTATTCGTGTTATTGCTATTGGAGTCGTCCATCAATGGCACTGCCATATTCCCGACACGAATTTCAACCGTTTGATGGCAATCCCCCTCTTTGCACGTCGTACCATCGCTGGCGGTTGGGGTACGGAAAATCACCTGTGCCGCACTAAGAATTTCATTAATACCCGCCACGATAGATTCATCTTTGCCGTCTGCTGCTGTCTCGTCTGAACTTGTGTTTTCATCCCGATCCAAATTTGCAACAGCATGGCCACTGAATAAATCCAGCACATAAGCACGCGCACTGTTTGGCGGCGTATCACACGGATCACCGCTGCCAGCACTACCGGATTCATCCACAGGTGCGAAAGTGGTGAAAATAATTTTATTTAAGAAAGTGACTGCGGATGCTAATACCTTTTCCCCTGTGTTGGGAAGTACATAATACCAACCCTTATAATTACCCGTTAAGATATTATCTGTACTGCTTAAAGTCGTGCGATTAACTAATGATGTATTGGTAATGGTTGTAAAGGTTTCAGGTGGCTCAGTATAAACATTCGGCTCATTTAACACATAAAAACGATCATTAATGTTTGCATTTAGTGGGTGTGTACGATAACCACTACCAATAGCAATAGCAATTGTCATACGAACTGAACCATTATATTCTAACAATGCCACATCCGGTTCATAGAAAAATTTGCGAATATCCGTACCATTGTTACCATCTGCACCTAAAGCCGCAAACTTTGTGAGTTTAGCATCACCATAATCATACATATCGTCATCTGTATCACGCAAATCGTGATCCATATCCACACGCCAAATGTTTCCACCTGTATCTGTAAAATACAAACGGTCTAATGCGCCATTACGATCCATATCCAGAATGCGAATATCACTTGGTATACTGTGCTTAATGGGGTTCGCTGTTGCTGAATCATTATAAACATCGTGTTGCAATGACCAGATTAACTCCCCAGTAATAGCGTCAATAATAAATACATCACTTCCTAGTGTATCACTGGCTCGATCAGTCACAACTTCTTGATCTTTCGCTGCATCATAACCTGCGCCAAAGATCAACACGTCTTTTAAACTACTACTTTCTTTTGTGCCAATACGCATCTTTGCCAATGTTGGTTTTGACCACGCTTCACCCAGCTCATCCCAAACACCATTATTAACCGTAGCCAGATTCTCCTTTTTCCATAAAATAATAGGTTCATCCGCTTTAGTAATATCTAAGGCATAGTAGGCTTTACCCCCACGGCGCAAACCAAAGTACAGGATACGTTTATCGCCATCAGTGGACTTGATTTCTCCATCACCGTTTTTATCGTAATTCCATAGCGTTAATGCCCCATCTATGCCATAAATATGATCCGTAGAAACAATATTCTGATAAAACGTATTGCTATTAACTAATAGACTGCTGGGCATAAAAGCCCATTGTTCCACCCCTGTATCGGTATCAATCGCATGTAAATAACCTTCATTTGTGCCCACAAAGATTAACTGTTTCGTATCATAATCCACAATCAATGGCTTAGTATTTAACATATCGCCCATGTGTTTACGCGGTTGCCCATCGGCATCCAGACCACGCACAAAATCCAGCAATTGCTTACGCCGCGCCACACAACCCGTATAGCTACTCGCATCCGGTGCATCAGGATCACAAGCTGTGGTTGTGTTATTCGTGTGACTCGCATCACCATCATTATCCTGATAAAGCTTATCAATGGTAATTAGCTCATTCTCTGATTGTAACCAATTTGTTTTGGCGGTTAATGCCAATGAGGTACTAACATCAGTGAATAAGTGACGCGAAGCGGGCAAAGGTAATTGACTTGCCGCGCCCCCTTTTGCCACCTCTTTACCACTAGCAGCATCACCCCAAAAATCATAAGCCGTGTCTTTAAATTCACCCTCATCTGTTAAAGCTGGCTCATTATTTTTATCCACAATTTTACTGATGACTGTACCATCAGCTTGTTTGTATTCTTTGCGTTTAAACTTTTTTAGGTTGCCAGGCCACAACGGCTGATTATCAACATCAAACATAGGGATATAAACATCATCACTATGCGAAATTAGTGTACTTTCATCCACTGAATACGTTGGCGCACTAAATGACAAAGCATTTTTACTAATAGAGTTTAGAATTGCGCTAAATGCACCAGCCAACTCATCTGAATTTTCAGCAGAAAAGAAACCACCATCTTTTGTCACTAAACTTTGTAAATATTGAGTTCCTGTCGGTTCGTCAGCTAACGCAAAGCCAACTGTATAAGTATTAACAAACTGATTGCCTTCTAAATCTGGATTCTGGTCAGTTTCTGCTAACCAGTGTGTTAATTCCTTACCACATGTGCCACTCGCATACCCTAACGGCTTATCTTCACAGGTTTTCCCCATGTAGTCCTGTACTTTTTGTGTTACTTTAATTTGACTAGTGTGTGCTGCTGCATTGACTTCTGAAGCAGCAGGGTCTTTCACAGAGGGTGGATAATACTTTGTACCATCAGTATCACCCAAGCTAGGATAATAGGGATATTCTGGTTTTCCATCTGACATTAATACCAAATAATTTGCTTGGCATTTATGTTCAATTGGTGATTTATAAACGAGTTCACTGGTCTTTTTGTATTCACTACACTTTTGGTATTCACATTTTGTAACGGTACTACTACAAGAAAAATTATTGTTTACGCAATACCCTCTTCCCTCTCCTAAATCAATCCAGCCGTCATTAGGGTCAGCAGGGTCATCACAGCATTCATTATAAGTTTTGGTTTGGCAAGTATTCTCAAGCACCAATGCACCGCATTCTCCCCATTCTTTGATACACACTGGGTTTGGCGACTCATACGTTTTGCAGGCAATATTCCCATCGTAAGTCAGAGGGTGCGCTGCCCAACCTTGCGCTGGCAAGTCATTCCCCCAACCGACGGTATCACCACGAAAATACCGTGCCGCTTCATATAACGAATCGACAATAGGTGTATAACCATTTGCATTCCAACTCCCCACAATATCTGACATAAATTCCCGTACTGTTGTACTCCCAGAGGCAGGATCAGGTAGATTATCTGTGGATTTATAACTGGCAATCAGCAGTTCAACTGATTTATCAATCAGCGTTGGGGGGAAATTCACACCTTTAAGTGAACTCCACCAATAACCATCTGAGGCCAAACCGTGATTGGAATAGTGCATTAAACCAACACTTACATTACTTGGAGCGGCAGCCATGACTTGACTGAAAGAATCCTTCAACACCTCCATTCGAGTGTGTGTATCAGTCGACACAACCTGCCCCATGCTGCCGGAGGCATCAATCAAAAAGAGTACGTTAGGTGTTACTTCGTCGCTTTTATCGGCGAAGTAAATCTCTGTTTCGTCAGCCAAAACCACGCTGTTAATCGTGCAAAAAATAAACAGCAGTAGCCAGCCTAGGTAAGAGCGTGTGGTGTTCATGCTTTTTATGATTATCGTTATGCTAATAATTGCCGTTTATATCACAGATGCTATTCCTTTGATATATTCCGATCATTCCAGAAGATACGCGGCAATATGCCACTGAGATCCGTTTTCTCCGCCACATTGTCACCGCTGTTATTGCTATTAGCGGCATCCATGATCGGTAGATTCATCTTACCCACACGAATTTGGATGGTTTGCTGACAATCGCTCGCGCTACAGGTCGAACCGTCGCTTGCCGTCGGTGCGTTGAATATAATTTGTGCGGAATCCAGTATCTCATTCAACCCCGCCACAACGGATTTATCCTTGCTGCCATCACCACTACGATCCAAATTCGCAACAGCCGCACCACTGTATAAATCCAATACATAAGCGCGGGCTTTATTCGGCGGCGGCGCACAAGGGTCAGTCGATGAAGCTTTTTCACTCGCAAAGGTGGTAAACACAACTTTATTCAATACCGTCACAGCCGATGCGAGAACCTTTTCACCTTCATTCGGTAAATCAAACAACCAACCTTTGTGAGAACCTGTCAGTAAGGTTTCCCCATTCGCTTCCAGTACATCACTCGCAGTAATATCAATATCTTGTAAGGCAGCGAAACCATCCGGTGGCGGATTGTATACATTTTCATCCAACAGGACATAAAAACGGTCAACAATATTGGACGACTGAGGATGTGAGCGGTAGCCACTGCCAATTGCAATGGTCATGACCGCACCACCTGCTTGCTGCATTAGTGCTACATCAGGCTCATAATAAAACTTACGTTTATCCGCACCCGTACCGCCTAAACTAGCGAAGTGTGTAAGTTTGGCATTGGTGTAATCGTAAAAACTGCTGTCTGCATCACGCACATCCATGTCCATATCCACCCGCCACACATTTCCGCCTGTATCAGCAAAGTACAAACGATCCAAAGCACCATTGCGATCCATGTCCATCACCCGAATATCACCTGTAATGCTATCGTGTAATTGGCTGTTTGCGCCTGCGACATCGGTGCGTAACGACCAAATTTTTTGCCCCGTCAGCGCATCAATAATAAACACATCGCGTCCCATACTATCCGCAGCACGTTTGCTTGGATCTGCTTCCTCCTTGGCTGGGTCAAAACCTGCTCCGAACACTAAAACATCTTTCAATACGGTTTGTGAAGTTGCCACGTCATAAATACGCATCGCCGCTAGTGTCGGAGTCGACCACGATTCCCCCAATTCGCTGAAACCTGCCGTGGTATGCTCCACCTTCCACAACAGTTTAGGGGATTCCACCTCTGTGATGTCCAAAGCATAATAAGCACGCCCGCCACGACGCATCCCAAAATACAAGTGGGCGGTATCACCATCACTGGCTCGGATCACGCCATCATGATTAGCATCGGTTATATTCAGCGTTAAACGACCGTCAATCCCGTACACATGCTGTTTAGGCTGACTATTTGTATAGAAAGTAGCAATATTCTTTAACAACACAGATGGCATAAATGCCCATTTTTCTGCTCCAGATTCGGTATCAAAAGCGTGTAAGAAACCTTCATTCGTCCCAACCAACACATAACTTTTGCTACCGTAATCCATAACCACGGGGCGACTGTTCATAATATCCCCCATGTGCTTGCGTGCTGTTCCATCGGATTTATAACCACGAGCAAAATCTAATAACTGTTCGCGATAAGTGTCTGTCATGCCTGAATCGCCTAATAAGGCTTTGCTGATATTGGCATTGGTTTTATCCAAAGTGCTCAGCGTTAGCTCTACTGCATCGGTGTACAGGACTCGCTTGCTCGGATCAAGCAAACTCGCCGCGCCCCCTTCTTGTACGGCTTTACCTGATGGCGCACTTCCCCAGTAGTCCCAAGCATCATCAAGAAATGTGCCATCACTGTTCACTGCGGCTTTATCTGAACCGTCTGCGGCTTTGCCCATGATTTGTTCGTCTTTTAGTTTGAATTTCTTCAAATTGCCTGACCACAATGGCAATAAACTGCGTTCAAACACAGGGATAAACACTTCGTCTGCATGGGATAACAGGGTGTTTTTATCCACCGTGTAGGTTGGCGCACTGAATGAGGAAGCAGAAGCATCGATCTTTTGCAAAATGGAGTTAAACGCATCCGTCAAACCTTGCACATTATCGGCACTAAAGAATCCCCCCGTCGCGGCAAAACTTTGTGTGTAATCAGGTTTGAACAATGCCGTCAGTTCTTCTGCGAAATCACGACGTTGCGTAATACCCTGCCACATACCCCAAGCCGTTACGAGTGGGTCTTCTTGAGCATTCGCCATTTTCGCCAAGAAATTCTCTTGTAATACAGCTAATTGGGGTTGATTTGCACCGTAAGCGGCTGTAGCCACCACGGGAAGTTGTTCAATGTGTGTCGCTTGATGCGAAGCTTTGCGCATAATACTGGCAAATGCTTGTTTCAGCTCGTCACGAGTATTGACTGCAACTGTGCCGCCGCCTGCTGTCGCAAGGCTTTTTAGGTAATCTGTGCCATTTGCATCATCCAACGCGAATGCGACGGTGAAGGTTTCGACCGTTTGTTTACCATCCACCGTACTGGATTGGTCATTTTCGGCAAGAAACTTCGTGACCTCAGGACCACAAGTACCACTTTTATAGCCTGATGGACCATCAGCACAGGCCGTACCAATAGCAGATTCAATGGTACTTTTGCGTTGGGGATAAGTTTCTGTGCCACCTGAATACTCGGGACGACCATCTGACATCAAGACAATGTAGTTCGCTTGACATTCGTATTGCATTGGGGATGTGTACTGCTTCGCGCTGTAGCACAGTTCCTGTTGGCAGTATTCGACACTATTGGTGACTTCTTTAACACACACACTTTCTGTGACAGTACCCGTGCAAGACCAATCATTATTGGTACATACGCTGGTATTGGTAGTGCATGAATAGTTATTATCTTTACAAACCCAACCTGTCGCATTGCCTGCCTCATCATACCCTGAAGCAACGTATTGGCAGCATTGCCCTGTGACTGTTTCCTGACTCCAGCCACAACATTGCCCGTCGACGGTTTTGGTTTGCTGTTCCCATTGCGTGCAATTGGTCTGCTGTTGTGTGGAACAGCTCCCTGCCACAATTGTTCCGCTACATTCTCCAGCAGTCTTATTGCAAGACTGCGTATAAGTACCCGCGCAATCTTGGGTTGTATAGGTCGTAGGGTGCGCGGCTCGTACTTGTGTAGGGGAGACATTGCCAAAATCAACGGCATTACCACGAAAATACAGTGAAGCTTCGTACAATGCATCCACAATTGGCGTGTAACCCTGCGCGTCCCAACTTGCACCAACACTGGCTAAGAATTGCCGCACGGTTGCGCCTGCATCAGGGTCTGGCAAATTGTCTTGAGATGGATCAATAGCTGCTTGCACAATCGGTAATGCCTCAGCATCAATCGCCTTGGTTGGAAAGCTCACCCCATTGGCAGCGTTTTCAGCATGACCACCGTAACGCATCAACCCCACATTCAAATTCGGTGGTGCTCCGGTTAAGACATCTCCCAATACCTCTTGCATGACTTGCAGGCGGGTTTTCCCACCACTATTGGGTAATTCCGCATTCATGCTGCCGGATGTGTCCAATAAGAACAAGACATTGGGATTCGCACTCAACGATTGTTCATAATAGATTTCAGCATCGTCCGCCATGACCACGCTACTGAATACCAGAGGAGCACACAGGCAAAGGGTTTGCCAGAACCGAGCTTTGTTTTTCATACGCTTATTTTTTATTAGGGTTTAGAAACGCAGGCATTTAAGCGTTTATTATTGATTCACTGGGCAAAATCACTTCCAACAGGTTGTCACCGCCACGCTATCCTTGTCTTTTGCAGTTTGTGTACCACGATTGTCCAACGTAAAAGTTTGGCAGGTCTTATCATACGCCTGTGGTTTTCCCGACACGGCTACAGCACTAGCACTGAAAGTCGAACAGGGGTTCGCTTGAGTGCCCGCACAACCACTTGGCGTAACAGTGATGGATAAACTGTATAACCCTTGAGCAGAAGCGGTTGGGTAATTAAGCTGCGTTAGGGTACTGGCATAACTGTAATTGCGGATAAAATAGCTTTCTTGGCGTTGAGCTATATCTTGCAGCGACACCATCGCATCAGAACGCTTACTTTTTTGCACCTGCGCTGTGTAACTAGGGTAAGCAATCGCCGCCAAAATACCGACAATGGCTACCGTAATCAGCAGTTCCATTAACGTAAAACCGCGCATAGCCTGCCGACTGTGCATTGAGGATGAGGTTATTGTCATTATTGTTCCCTTTTACAAATGCCGATTTAGTGAACAGTTGGTACGGGTTTAAGAATCCCTTCGGAATGTTCACTCTGTGCGCCCGTACCTGATAAACTCGCTTCAGCTTCCGTCGTAAATACACGACAACTCACGCCCCCAGCATCAGAAGTCATTTCTGTCGACATTGCAATCCCTTTAAGTGGTGGACAGCTTTCAGCCTCACTCATAGCCATTTGCCCATTCGCGCTGACCTTACTGGTGGGGTCATTGTAAGCATCCAATACTCTTACCTTAACTGCCAATTTGTTATACGTTTCGGGTACTGTTCCATTCGATGCCGTTTGCAGTAATT
>CAZTUZ010000067.1:5693-12778 GCA_964617055.1 uncultured Thiothrix sp. | reverse complement strand
GTCACCACTTGTACCGTGTCGCCGTCATTGAGGAATGCGCCGCCCGTCATCACGACTTTGGCTTGGTCGGAAATGCCTTCGACAATTTCCACACTGTCTTGCATCCGCCGTCCGGTTTTCACGGGGCGTTGAGCAACGTGGTTATCCGCGCTAACTTCAAATACAAAAGTGTTACCGTCCCGCAGGATCACCGCCGATTGTGGCACGGTTAAAGCTTGTGCATCACCTGTGAGGATTTCGCCCTGTGCAAACATCCCTGCTTTGGCTGGGCTGTCGCTGGGTAAGGTGACGTAGGCTGTCATATTGCGCGTGTTGGCATCGACGGTGGGGGCGAGTGTGCGGATTTCGCCTTGTACTTTTTCACCCGTGGGTAAACTCAGTTGTGCGGTTTGTCCGGCTTTCACCAGCGCGGCATCGCGTCCGGCGACTTCGGCTTTCCATTCAATGCGGTTTTTGCGCACGAGGCGGAATAATTCCGTGCCTGTTTGCACCACTGAACCTAATGTGGCACTGCGCGAACTCACTACGCCATCGTCCACTGCAACAATGCGAGTTTGGCGCAAGCGGATTTCTTCGGCTTTCAGCACAGCTTGTTGTGCTTCGAGGTTGGCTTGTGCGGTGGTTTCGCCTGTTAAGTATTGGTCGATTTGCTGTGCGGGTAATGCGCCAGAGCTTTTTAAGCTACGCGCGCGGTCGGCATTGACCTTGGCTTCTGCAAGATTGGCTTGTGCTTGTGCCACGCCTGCTTTGGCTTTGGCAATGTCCGCTTCGACTGCTTCTTTGGCCAGTATCGCCAGCTCTTGCCCTTTTTTTACACGGTCGCCGACATCGACCTTCAAGTCGGTGATACGCAAACCGCTAATTTCAGAGGCGATGATGGCTTCTTGCCATGCCGCTAACGAACCCGTGGCGGTAATGCTAGTGTGCCAGTCTTGCATGGTAGGCGAAGTAACGGTCACTGCCAAGGCTGCTTTGGGGGCAGCGGCTTTATCTGTTGCCGATTGGGTATCTTCAGCAAATACCAGAGTGGTAAAAATTAGGCTAGAAATCAAACACGATACGAGCACTAAAGGTTTTTTCATAGTAATGACCGCCAGTCAGTTAGATGGGGCAATCTTAGAGAATCGCATCCCGCTTGTCGAGTAAACAGCATCAGTAAGGGGCTATCGGTGTCGTAACCGACCTTCCGGCTGGCGGAGAGTCGGCTACAGAGGCGCAGAAAGGGGAGTTTAAACGGGTTTGCCTAAAATACGGCGTAATGTGCCGTCTTTGTCAACAATGTGGTGTTTCAACGCACCCGCAATGTGCAGGATCAAGGCAACAATCACGAGGTAGCTAACGATTTCGTGCAATTCGTGGCCAATACCTGCCAATGTTTCATTCAGTGCAATAACCTTTTGCGGATTCAGTGGGTCAGGATTGGCAGCGACCAATTCCAAACCGAATACCGCGACTCCATGCCCACCCGCAGCGGACATCATAAAGCCAGAAATCGGAATGATCACCGAACCAATCAACAGCACATAATGCACGATTTTGCTGAGCAGGATTTCAGTTGGCGTGTATTGGCTTACGGGTTCTAACCAACCATTGCGCAGTCGCCAAACCACGCGTGCCATAATCACGAAGAAAATCAGTACACCAACGGATTTGTGCAAGTCATAGAGGGCATAAGTTTCTGTTTCTGCCATGAAAATACCCATTGCCAACATAATGATCATTGTCCAAGCAATAATCCAATGCAGCGCAATGGTTGGACGTGAAAGTTGTAATTTGCTATCACTCATATGGTTATTCCCTTTAGTTTTTTGTCATGGTTTTGCCAGTCGCCGCGCTGACAGTGCGCGTTTCGACCAGCGAATTATCCACGGTTAGGATGTCAACAAGATAGGTATTGTTGTCTCCTTGGCGAATATTGCCAACTTGCAGGCGGTTATTGCCAGCATAAATGAGTTTAGCTGTCATGAGGATTTTAATCTGCTCTTGGTTCAGCAATTGTGTGGTAGTGCTATCCGTGTCGTTGGGCTTATCTCCTAGGACAGTGCTACTTGTGGTTGGGTGTCCGGGTTTGCTGGGCTAGATCATTAAACGTTGTTGCCAATCAGGGCTGAAGTTTTCCCTAATGATCAGGCTTTCGTCATTACTGCGTTTGCACACTTCACGATAGAAAAAAATCAGCGCATCTTCCATACTAACAGCCTGCTGCATCAGTTCCAGTGTATCAATGCCGATTTTGAGAAACATAATGTGATCATCGAGTTTTTTCACTTGAAATTGATAGAATTGGTAAACCTCTTCACAAATTTGTGGGTTATTTACCTCTAAAAAGACATCGCCTTGATCCTGCTGCATGATGGGTGCAAGCATGACCAGTGTCGATTTTTCACGCAGTAGTTCCAAATTAGAAAAGCGACTCATATTCGGAAATTCCGAGCGTGAAAAAAACCGAATGTGTTTTACCGAACTGCTACGAAAATAATTCAGGTATTTGTAGAGAATCTGGATTTTTTCCGTATTGCTGTAATAGGTAATCGGCGAAAACAGAAAATTCAAAAACGAGTCAATTGTATAAATTTCGGTATCAGCATAATCCGGTTGAGCGATTTGGTGAAAGCGCAGTGTATTACGCGCAGTGCTGAAAAAAGATGACGGAAACTGACTGTACGCCAATAAACGCCCTTGGTTTTCCAAATCGCACAAATACGCATCCGCCGCTTCGTTAGTGTCAAAACGTTGCCAACGAATCTCACTGGTACACAAACCTTGAAAATGTGGTTTGAGCAATAAGCTAATATCGATATTGAAACTTTGCGCATACGCTAGCATACGCGGAATGTCGAGCGCGGTTTCTTCGCGTTCTAAGCGTGAAATATCGGATTGCTGAATCACGAAACCTTTGCCCATATACGGTTTCAGTGGTTCGGTTAGTTTGTCAGCTACTTCTCCTTGGGTAGCATGGATTTTTTCGCGTAATTCTCGAAGTTTCTGCCCATTTTGTGGAATGTGCAGCGAATCTTTTTTATTGCCCCTGTTCATCATGCTATTCGTTTTTAGAGTATTCGTTTAGGTCTTTCTGTATGCCATATATTTCATCAATATGCAAATTTTTCATACATTATGAAGCTTAACCATAACTGAATAAAAGTGAGGTTCGCCGCTAAGAGATTAGGTTAGTATTTGATCTGAACAAAAACTGACAACATACTAACAACGTGAGTAACCCCCATGAAAACAACCCAATGTATTGTTTTTGCAACACTGACGACTACCTTGGTTATGAGTACAGTAGGCTGTAGTCCATCCTCAGTTGGTATCCACAACACGAAGGCTGCGAATGATCAGCCCATCCTATCGCACCCTGTCTTACAACGCCATGCGAGTAAACCGGATACGACGGCGTGTATTGCAGGTGCAACAGTAGTCAAAGTGAGCCAGCCTCAAAAAGCTGCTAACGATGATCCGGTCGTAAATCAGAATAGTGACGTATTCAGTGACAATTATGCTGATGATAATGTGCAACATCCCCCGATGACTGAGAAAGAAAAGCACATTCAAGAAATGTTACTGGAAGGTTTTATTACCTTGGCTGGCAAATGTATTGAATTTGGGCACTGTGGTTTATAGCTAATCCTTGGTGGCTTGCCTAGGTGCTAGGAATCTATAGGCGGGGTTGGTATCATCGACAACTTTTCTTTAGTGTTGGCGGAATCACATGGAACTCAACCCCACCTATACCAAAATCAAAGACCTTCAAGAGCGCGTGGACGCTCTGAGGGGGTATCTTTGACTACGAAGTTAAAAGCGAACGTTTAGAAGAAGTTAGCCGCGAATTGGAAGACCCTAAAATCTGGGACAATCCGCAACGCGCCCAAGAGTTAGGCAAAGAACGCTCTACCTTGGAAAACATTGTTGGCGGTATTGATCGGCTTACGTCTGGTCTCGCAGATGCCAAAGAATTACTCGAATTGGCGGAAATGGAAGACGACCAAGACAGCGCAGATGCCGTGATTGCTGATGTTGAAGGCATTGAAACGCAAGTCGCTAAGCTCGAATTTCAGCGCATGTTCTCCGGAGAAATGGATAAGAATAATGCATTCTTGGACATTCAAGCAGGCTCAGGCGGAACGGAAGCGCAAGACTGGGCGGAAATGCTGTTGCGTATGTACTTGCGTTGGGGTGAAGCCAAAGGGTTCAAAACCGAATTGATCGAAGTTACGGCAGGCGATGTCGCAGGTATTAAAGGCGCGACCATCAGTTTCCAAGGCGAATACGCTTTTGGTTGGTTGCGTACCGAAACGGGCGTGCATCGTTTGGTGCGTAAATCGCCGTTCGATTCGGGCAACCGTCGCCACACCTCGTTTACGGGCGTGTTCGTGTCACCGGAAATCGACGACAATATTGAAATCGACATTAACCCCGCCGATTTACGCATTGACGTTTACCGCGCTTCGGGGGCGGGCGGTCAGCACGTCAACCGAACCGAATCAGCGGTGCGGATTACCCATCTTCCCACCAATACCGTGGTGCAATGCCAAAGCGGGCGTTCCCAGCACCAAAACAAAGACACGGCGATGAAACAATTGCGTGCCAAACTCTATGAGTTGGAAATGATGAAGCGCAATGCCGAAAAACAAGCGTTGGAAGACAGCAAATCCGACATTGGTTGGGGTAGCCAGATTCGTTCTTACGTTCTCGATCAGTCGCGCATTAAAGACTTGCGCACGGGCGTGGAAACGGCGAACACCCAAGCAGTATTGGACGGCGATTTAGACAAATTCATTGAGGCAAGCCTCAAAAGCGGACTGTGATTTATGAGTGAACAGGAACTTCAGCAAGAACACCACGACGATAACAAATTGATTGCCCAACGCCGTGACAAATTGGCAGCATTGCGCGAACAAGGCGTACCGTTCCCCAATGACGTGGTGCGTGAGCACAAAGCGGCGGATTTGCACGCGCAATACGGCGAGCACGACAAGGAATGGTTTGAGGAAAACGTTATCCCCGTCACGGTAGCGGGGCGCATGATGCTGCAACGTTTAATGGGTAAAGCCAGCTTTGCGACCATTGCTGACGCATCGGGGCGTATCCAGCTTTACGCACAAAAGAACGTATTGGGTGATGAATTATTCGACGTTTACGCGCATTGGGATTTGGGCGACATCGTGTGGGCAAGCGGCGTATTGTTCAAAACCAAAACGGGCGAATTGTCGGTGAAGGTCAAAGAAATTCGCTTACTGACCAAATCGTTACGTCCATTGCCGGAAAAATTCCACGGCTTAACCGACCACGAACAGCGTTATCGCCAGCGTTACATTGACCTGATCATGAATCAGGACAGCCGTGATGCGTTTGTGATGCGTTCCAAAATCGTCAGTTATATTCGCAACTTCTTTACCCAGCGCGATTTCTTGGAAGTCGAAACGCCGATGCTGCAAGTCATCCCCGGTGGCGCGACGGCACGTCCGTTCATTACGCACCACAATGCGCTGGATTTGCCCATGTATTTGCGCATTGCGCCGGAATTGTATTTGAAACGCTTGGTGGTCGGCGGCTTTGAACGGGTATTTGAAATCAACCGCAATTTCCGTAACGAAGGGCTTTCCACGCGCCATAATCCTGAATTTACCATGATCGAATTCTATCAGGCGTATGCGACGTACCACGACTTGATGGATTTGACCGAGAGCCTATTACGCGGCATTGCTACCGATGTGGTTGGTTCAAGCAGCATTACTTACCAAGGCGAAACCTTCGATTTCAGCCAACCGTTTGCGCGGATGAGCGTGCGGGATTCGATTCTGCATTTCAACCCGAACCTGACGGGTGAGCAACTCGACACACTGGAAGGTGCGACGGCGGTAGCGAAAAGTTTGGGCATTCCGCTCAAAGCTAGCTACGGCTTGGGCAAAGTGCAAATCGAAATCTTCGAGAAAACCGTCGAACACCGTTTGTTGCAACCGACCTTCATTACCGAATACCCAGCGGAAGTGTCGCCCTTGGCGCGACGTAATGATCAAAACCCATTCATTACCGACCGTTTTGAGTTCTTCGTCGGTGGGCGTGAAATCGGCAACGGTTTCTCCGAGTTAAATGACGCGGAAGACCAAGCCGAACGTTTCATGCAGCAAGTGGCGGATAAAGATGCAGGCGACGACGAAGCCATGCACTACGATGCGGATTATATTCGTGCGCTGGAATACGGGATGCCACCGACGGCTGGCGAAGGTATTGGCATTGACCGTTTGGTGATGCTGTTTACCGACGCGCCATCCATTCGTGACGTGATCTTGTTCCCACACATGCGACCGGAATAAGTATTCATGCCGTCTCAGCCCGTATCAAATATAGAGTTTCTAGGCGGCTAGGTAGCTTCTAATGCTTGTTGATACCGTATAAGACACGGTATTTTATGGGGTATCAATAAGCAGATTAGAGCAAGTACCGTGGTATCCTCAAAGACAAAGACCTGAAAGCCATTCATCGTGGCGAAGTTGTTCCAGATAAAAGCAAGCTGAGTGATGGTAAAGGGCTGTATATCAAGCTAAAACCTCTGAAGAATAGCGGCATGGGGATATATTGGCGATTCGATTATCAGTTCGCAGGCAAGCGAAAAACCTTACCCATTGGCACATTCCCACTGATAACCATTACTGAGGCGCGAAAAACGCACCGTGAAGCAAAGGTAGGGCACACTAAGCAATTTTACCCAAACGAGTACAGCCAGAACGTTTATAATCGCATGGTGGGTGAATTAGCAGATAAGGCGGTGAACCATCCGTGTGATTTTGATGAGTTGCCAGCTTACCGCATTACTGATAGCGATTGGCAGCGCATTAACCTGTTTCGCAATGAGTTAGAGCCGCATATCCGAGAGGGGGGCAAGTACAGCACCGCAACCATGCGCGGGAATGTCTCTAAGGTTGATATTCACATCATGAAAATCGCGGCATTGTTGGCATATCTTTATGATTCCCCATTGGGGGCGATACCTAGCCAATTCGTTGATGCAGGTATGGGCATTATGCGGGAAATGCTGGATTACACCAACCCATCGCCAGATTCAACAGGCAAAAGCGAAGATG
>CAZTUZ010000067.1:0-5683 GCA_964617055.1 uncultured Thiothrix sp. | reverse complement strand
AACGAAGCCATTCGCAAGAATCACTATCGACGTTGGCAAACGTGGTGGTTGGTGGCAGCATGATTCAAGATGCTTACCCCGAATCCTCACTGATCGTGCTAGATGGCATGGAATCTGCCAACGACAAGGCAGTGCCATTGCGCAGAATGGGTAGGATTGTGCCAATTACCACTCAGTTCGGAAAGACTGTACTAATTTTTCATGAATTAGTAGTTACTGTTAAATCATGTGATTACATGCTATTTTGCTAAGACTTTCAAAAATCAATAACGGTAAATTGGTATATTACTGTGCGTAAAATAGCAAAGCCGCCGAACACTCAATGCATACTGAACGGATTGTTGGAAAATAATAAGGAACGCCTACCGCTGATTTTTCAAAATGCCAGTCTGTTAGATTGTTTTGGCAAGTATCGGCATTGGGATAAGTTACGTTATATGCAGCCACCGGAAGGGTTAAGCGTGGTGGAATGGTGGTTAGCTCTCAAACTTGCTAGACAGTCACAATACAAAGTTGTACCGCTGTCAGACAAAGTATGGCAGCCGTTTAAAATCGTGATGTTTGATGAAGTTTACCGCCTATTGCACCAGATCGACAGTTATGCTGGCGGTAATATTCACATCAATGAACCTGTGATCAACCCCAGCACCCGTGACAGTTACCTGATTCACCCTCTAATAGAGGAATCCATTAGTTCCAGTCAGCTAGAAGGTGCATCTACCACACGGCAAGTTGCTAAAGCTATGCTCACCACTGCACGCAAGCCACGCGATAAGAGTGAGCAGATGATTTTTAACAACTATCAGGCAATGCGTTTCATCCATGCCAATAAGAAACGTGAATTAACCCCTTCTTTGATTTATGAATTACACGCTATCGTCACGCAAGACACCTTGGAAACGGCTCAAGCGGGCGTGTTGCGTACCGAGCAAGACAGCATTGTCGTAGCGGATGCAGCAACAGGCGAAGCCTTGCACATTCCACCGGATGCAGATCGGCTGGCAACAAGGCTGAAAGAAATGTGTGATTTTGCCAATACCGAACAGGTAAATGTTTTTATCCATCCTGTGGTTAAAGCCATTATTTTGCATTTCATGGTAGGTTATGTTCATCCCTTTGTTGATGGCAATGGGCGTACCGCCAGAGCCTTATTCTATTGGTATATGGCGAAAAGTGGTTACTGGTTGACGGAATACGTTTCCATTTCCACCATCTTGAAAAATGCCCCAGCCAAATACGTGTGTGCCTATTTGTACACCGAAACAGACGACAATGATCTGACGTATTTTGTGTTGTATCAGCTTGATATTTTGTTGCGTGCGATTGTCCAATTGCGGGATTACCTCGCTGCACGCGCCAATGCTACCCGCGAGGCACGCCAGCTAATCAATGCCAACCCACGTTTGCAAAATGCGCTTAATTCGCGCCAGTTAGCGGTATTGAACCATGCTATAAAACACCCCAACTTCCAGTACAGCGTGCGGGGTCATCAAGCAGAACATGGTATCGCTTATGAAACGGCGCGTAGTGATCTTATGGCATTGGCAGGGCAATTCAAGCTATTGGATAAGCTCAAGCGTGGGCGTGAATACGTGTTTCTATCACCGCCCGATCTACCCACAAGGTTGAGTTAGCGTGCAACAGATGAGCGACTGAATGAAGTTCTGTCATTTCGTGCAACTGGTAAGGCAACGCGCTAGACTGTACGGTATTAATCCGTTGGGCGTATGCTTAACAACAAGGCTTTGTTCTGGTTACATAAGACAGCGACTTTAATAAAATGTCAGTGCTGTATGGGCATCCACCCAAAGTCATTTGGCTCAAGTGTGGCAACCAACCGAGAAAGCGTATTGTGGAAATCTTGCTATCCATTCAAGAAGACGTGAAAGCCTTTGCCAACAATTCAGTCATATCTTGCTTGGAGGTCTACGGCTGACCTGCTTAAACTTGTTACAGCAATAACGACACCTAGCCGCACACGTTGCGGCTTTTTTGTGCCTGATTATTTTTTACATATTTTCTATTGGTGGGAAATGTAGGAAAGATTTTCAGATTATCTATTCCTTACAAATGGAAAGAGCCGAACATGATTCGACTCGGCTTAATTAACGACGTAGAGACACCGTGAAACACGGTACTTTATTCGGCACTTTTTAAGTATTTTTTAGTCTTTTTGAATTTAATCAATGGCTTATTTATTCTTGAAATCGCCGCACATGCGACCGGAGTAAGAGGGTACGCCATCAGATAGGTAATGAAAAAGCCGCAGAATATGCGGCTTTTTTGTAGACACCTGACCAGTATCGGGTATTACTTAGTTGTTTTTTCTTCAGTTGTTTTTTCTTCAGTTGTTTTAGCGGCAGGTGCAGCAGGTTTAGCGGCAGGTGCAGCAGGCTTAGCGGCAGGTGCAGCAGGTTTAGCGGCAGGAGTCGTGGTTGCAGGTTTTGCAGCCGTATCAGCAGGGGCTGGAGCGGTTGTCGCTGTTTTGCTTGTGTCAGCGTCAGTTTGTTGCAGGGTGCTGCAACCAGTCATCATCATGGTGCTGAAGATAATGCTGGCTAAGGACACGGCAAAGGATTTCTTTTGCATTTCACTTCTCCTAATTGTATTACGGGCTAATAATTCGTTTGTCAGTTCTATTGGTAAAAATACTGTAAAAACCATTAGTTACTACTAATGACTAAATGAGTGTAAACCAGTTTTTTATAATTTCATGAAAATGATGATAAAACTTAGTGTTTGATATATAAAATAATTTTACATTAGTGGCATTCGGTATTTATCTGCGTTAGATTAATGATTGCGATTTCCTTAACTAGATATTTTATAAATGAGTAATATTGATATTTTGGGTTTATTTGCAGCGGTATTAACCAGTGCTTCTTTTGTGCCGCAGGTAATTAAAACTGTGCGTTCCAAAGATACCACCAGTATTTCATTGTTTATGTACACGATGTTCGTGACGGGCGTAGGGTGTTGGTTGGTATGGGGCGTTTTGGTGGATCAAGTGCCTGTAATTGTTGCTAATGTGGTGACGTTTATCTTGGCGGCGGTGATTTTGGGCATGAAGCTATATTCTGTGATTGTGAAAAAAGAACCGATTTAAGGAGGCAGCATGACTCCATTATTTGCCCCCGCGTTCGCAGGGCTGATTCTCAGCGAAGCAACCGCTGTTACGCCAATGGGCGTTGGTTATCCCGATACGCTAGCCCCGCGTTAAAACAAGCATTCGGCGGTTTCTTAAACTTTACGGGTGAATCCGCGCAGCAATGCTTGGACGCAGGTAACGCCGATGCGGTCGCATTTGGTAAAGCCTTTATTGCTAAGCCTGATTTACCCGTTTGCAGTGTAGGTAGTGTGTGGCAAGCGATACAAACAATGTTCGTGCAAGGGATTCCCTAGGGGAACGTTGGGGTGTTGAAAGGTGTGTGGGTCGCGCTGCATGCCGAGCCGTTCCATAACGGCTTGCGAGCGCGTGTTTATCAGGGCGGTAAACGCGACGATTTCCGCCAGTTGCAAAGCCTCAAAGCCAATGCGTAAGGCGGCGCGTGCGGCTTCGGTAGCGTAACCTTTACCCCAATGTTCGCGGGCTAATCGCCAGCCGATTTCCACGCATGGCGAACACGGTACGGCAGCAGTGGTTTGGTATAAGCCAACAAAACCAATGAATGTTTGTGTGGCTTTGCATTCCACAGCCCACATTCCCCAACCTTGTTGTTCCATGAGGCGGCGAAATCGGTCGGCACTGGCATTGCTGGTAGTTTCATCCAAACAACAAAGCATAAATTGCATTACTTGTGGGTCGGCATTCAAGCGAGCAAACGGCGTGTAATCCGCGTCGCACCATTGGCGTAAGCGTAGGCGTGGTGTGTCAATCGTGATCAGGTTTGGCATTGGCGTGTCTGGGCTAATTGCGTACTATTCCCGCTACTATAACGATTTTGGGCGTAAACCGATGCCAATAACAACGATTTTCCTGTTCGACCTTGCCATGAGTGTGCTGACATTTGCGGTGTACGCACACGATAAAAACGCGGCACAACGCCACCGCTGGCGCACCAAAGAAAGCACGTTACACGGTTTGTCATTGGCTGGCGGTTGGTTGGGGGCGTTACTCGCGCAAAAATTTCTACGGCATAAATCCAGCAAAATCAGCTTTTTGCGTGTGTATTGGTTGACCGTGGTAGTGAATGTAGCAGCGACAGCTTGGTTGATTTACCGCTGAAATCCGCGCGATTTTCGCTTAAGCTTACCGCCTTCAATACGGAGATCATGCCAATGTCAGAATCCACCCAACCCGCCGAAGCCACTTGGACGGTGGTGCAACAAGCCGCCGCTGATGAAGGTTTGCACTTATTGCGCCTTTTGGATGTGGGAAAAACCTTCCCGTTTCGTCAATACCCTGAGCGTTTCAGCGTATTGTGGGAATACGCCGAACTCAATGCGGAAGGTTTGCCCAGTGATGCGGAATTAACCCGCATGAAAGATTTTGAAAACGCCCTGTGTGCGGTGATGCAGGAAGACCGTTCCGCGATGTTGGTGATGGTTTTCACCGAACCCACGCACCGCGAATTTATTTGGTTGGCGCGGAATAAAACCACCTTCCCGCATCGCTTGAATGCTGCCGAAGATTTGGGCGAAAAGCTGCCGATTACCCTCGACCATGACACCGACGCACAAGGCGAATTTTACCTATCGTATGCCAGCAAAGTGTTAGAACGCCTGAAAACAGCGGGGTAGTGCAGTACGGTTGTACTTTGGGTGTGGGCATTACCTTACCCAATTCTCTAGCTTTAATCCTTTAACTCGTTCAAATTCTTTGGTGTTATTCGTCACCAATGGCACATCCAGACTCAGCGCGTGAGCGGCAATCATCATGTCCAGTGAACCAATAGGCTGCCCGCGCTTTTCCAAATCAGCGCGGAGTTCGCCGTATAAAAACGAGGCGGATTCGTCATAATCGACAATGCGAAATGACAGCAGGAACTGGTTGAGGGCTTCGAGATTGGTGTGTACGCGCTGGCTTTTTTGCGCACCGTAGTACAGTTCTGAAGTGGTAATGGACGAAATGAAAATGCTGCTCGGTGGCAATTGTAGAAAACGTTGCAGCACTTCGGGTGGTTTGCGTTTAATGAGGTAAATGCAGATATTGGTATCGAGCAAGTAGTTCATCCGTTTTGCGCGAGAAACCTCGCCCTTCAGGGCGGGGAGGGATAGCGCGTCGGCGATAGCCGACCCTGTTCTCGCTCCTCTTTTTAGTTTAGCTATCTTTGGTTAGAAACAGTACCGTCGTTATTGGCGGCACGAACTACAATAGGTGAACGATGAAAACAAAACGCGCTTACCGATTCCGATTTTACCCTGACCCGCAGCAAGAAAAACTGCTGACACAGACCTTCGGGTGCGTGCGTTTTGTTTATAACCGCATCCTGCGTTGCCGCACAGACGCTTATTATCAGGCAAAAGAAAAGATCAACTATATCGGCGCAAATGCTCAGTTGACCGCGATCAAGCAATTGCCTGAGTTCGCTTTTCTGAACGATGTTTCCAGCGTGCCGCTGCAACAATGCTTGCGGAATCAACAGGCAGCGTTCAAAAACTTCTTTGAAGGTCGAGCAAAATACCCCACCTTCAAATCCAAAAAACACCGCCAATCGGCGGAGTTTACTTATCGGGCGTTCAC
>CAZTUZ010000066.1:0-13070 GCA_964617055.1 uncultured Thiothrix sp. | reverse complement strand
TAAGTATAATACCAGATAGTGTAACGAATAAGGAGGAGCGAGACAGAGGGTCGGCAAATGCCGACGCGCTATCCCTCCCTAAAGGAAGGGATTTCTCGCGCAAGATGGATGAAGGGTTCAGCGTATATCCGTGGCGATCTGCGTGATAATCTCACCCCATGCGGCATTCAACGCATTAACGGCTTGACTTGTACTCAATGGAATATGTTCACGCCGCACATGATATTGTTTTTGCTGAATAACTTGTTGATCTGCTGCCCGAATTAATGTCACCTCGCATTGCACATCTACCGCCGCAGCAGGCGGCATTTGCGCGGGGGAAGGATACGCCACTTCAAAGTGTGCGACGCGCATTAATAGCTTGAAAGGTTGGTTTTTCCCAACGAACTGCGTCAACACGGCTTGGAATTGCCCACTTTGACTGAGTGACTCGACCAAACTGGCGTGTAAATAACGTGACAGCTTGTCAGGCCAACGGCTGTGGGCAATGAAATCTTGCTGCAAACCGTCTTTAACCAAGGTAATGCGTTCAGAATCCAGTGCGGGGTTCACCTCGATTTCCGGCACATACAGTACTTTACGCGCAACCCATCCGGTAGGTGCTGGGGTCACAACGGGTGCAAGACGATAGGTTTGAGCGGCAGGTTCTTGACTACGCGGTAGGAAACTACACGCACTTAAGCTTAACAGGCAGAACAAGCTGAAAATCCAAGCTTTCAAGGTGGTAGCTCCGTGCCCTGTGCGGGCGGCTGGTAAATCAGTTGGGAAGGATTGCGTTGCAATTGGTCGCTTAACTGCCGTAACGAAGTCGCAGTTTGCCGTGCTTCACGCAGTAATTGGTTTAAATGTGTGCCGCCTTCACTCACCAGATTGTTGATTTGTAGCTCATTGCTACTGACAACCCGATCCACATCACGGGTTAGATTGTCTAATTGTTGTGCGGCTTGGCGAATGGCTACCAGTGTCGTTTGCAACTCCTGCAAATTCGCATTCACACCTTTTTCCATGTGTTTTAGTGTGTTGGTAGCTTGTACGATTAAACCATTCAGTTGTTGCGTAGTTTGCGCTAGGTGCTGCATTAAAGCGGGCAGTTCATTGGCGGCAGTATCCACTTTTTGCAATATCTGACTAACGTGGGTGCGATTTTGCGGGTTGAGCAAATCATTCGCAGCATCCAACAGATTACCCAACTTCATTTCTAAATCAGGTAATTGCTTTAATAAGGCATCCAAATCAGAAGGTTGCGTCGGAATCACCGCCAACTGCCCATCAGCAGCAGTCAACGGCGATGCATCGTGCGGGCTTTGTGCTTTCTGCCCTAGGTTAATGAAAGGTTGTCCGGTTAAACCTTGTAAGCGCAAAGTGGCTAATGTCGCGGTGGTCACTGGCGTTTTGGCTTGGACACGGATCGTTACGCCAATTAACGCAGGGTTATCCGGCACAATATAGACATCACTGACTTCGCCGACTTTAATCCCCATGTAACGCACATCGCTGCCTTTATCCAAACCTTCAATCGGCGTATTGAAACGAATTTCATAGTCTTGATACACAGCGTGAGGCTGATGTTTGTAGAATAATCCAGCAAATAACACCCCTGCCACCGCCATTCCTAGGACGAAAACCCCGACCCAGAAATAATGCGCGTCACGTTCCATTAGGATGCCCTCTCAAACTACGCGCCCGATTGCTGTCGAAATATTGCTGAATGCGTGGGTGTGGATGATGCAGCAATGCTTGCAAACTGCCCGTAATCATTTGTTTATCGACCAATATACCCACTTGATCACATACAGACGATAAACTATCAAGGTCATGTGTCACCATGACAACGGTCAAGCCAAGAGTACGGTGTAAAGTCACAATAAGCTGATCGAACGCTTCCGCCGCCACCGGATCAAGCCCTGAGGTGGGTTCATCAAGGAACAATACTTCTGGGTCTAAAACCAAGGCTCGTGCTAACGCCACCCGTTTCACCATGCCGCCGGATAAATCTGCTGGAAACTTCCGCGCCACATCACTGTTTAACCCGACCATTTGCAAACGCACTTGCATCAATGCTTCACTTTCGGCACGACTCAATGTGGAAAACTCGCGCAATGGGAAAAGGATATTGTCCGCCACGCTCAGCGACGAAAATAATGCACCACGCTGAAACATAACACCCCAGCGACGGCGCAATCGGGTTAATTCTGCGCTAGGCATTTGCAACAAATCGCGCTCTTTAAAGTAAATCGCGCCACTAAACGGCTGATTCAAGCCCAAAATCGTGCGTAATAACACTGACTTTCCCGAACCAGAACCACCGACAATGCCCAGCACTTCGCCTTGTGTGATGCATAAATTCAGGTCGTCGTGTACCCGCTGCGTACCGAACTGGTTCACCAAATGTTCAATGCGAATAATGGCTGGCATGGCTAAAAACCCAGTTGATAGAACAGAATCGAAAACAGCGCGTCAAGCAACAGCACGACAAAAATCGCATCCACCACTGCTTTGGTGGTGTGTTGCCCCAAACTTTCCGATGAACCCGTGACACGCATTCCCTGCCAGCAACCAATCATAGCGATTACCACAGCAAAAAATGGAGCTTTGATTAACCCCGCTGCGAATGTTTGCAAACTAATGTTAGTCGTCACCCGTGCAAAGAACTGGCTTACGGAGATGTCTAAAATCGGTACGGAAATTAACGCTGCGGCTAATAATGCTACCATGTCCGCCAATAAAGTGAGCAACGGCAAAGCAATCACCAATGCCAACAAACGCGGCACGACCAATATTGCAAACGGATCAACGCCCATGACTTGCAGCGCGTCGACTTCCTGATTGGTTTTCATTAAACCGATTTCCGCCGCAAACGCACTGCCTGAACGCCCCGCCACCATAATCGCGGTCAGCAACACGCCCAATTCACGCAATACCGAAATAGCCACCATATCGACTGTGTAGATTTCCGCACCTAGATCGCGTAATTGCCCACCACCCTGGTAAGTGATGACAATGCTGATTAAACACGCAATCAAGGCCACCACAGGCACGGCACTAATCCCTGTGGCAAACACATGATAAAATACTGATCTCATACGCAAATTCGGCCAATACAGCAAACCACGCCCGACGCTGACCACGCAATGCCCAAAAAAACTCAAAAAACTACGCATAGCTTGCCGCAGTCCTGCGATTCGTTTCCCCGCCCGAACAAAAGGATGTGCCAACACTTGCCAATGATTTGGGGGTGATAATGTGCCGTCGGGTGTAGAAAAGTACACCAGATATTCATCAGGAAATTGCACCCATTGCACTTCATGCCCTTGCTGCTGCCAGTGTTGTGCTTGCTGATAGATTAACCATGCAGCCGTAATGTCTAAACGTTGCACTTGGCTAGTATCCACCACAATCACATCACCCGCCTTGGGTCGTATCGCGTATAATGCCTCGCGCATTACCGTTGTTGCTAACCATTCCCAAATACCGCCAAATTGCAGGTGAAGTCGCCCTGCCGTTTGCTTATGCCGTAGTTCAATCATTGTTATACTCAGGATTCAAAGCAATTGCTTTTTATTATTAGACAATAACAACCGGAGTCCCAGATGGGAATAAGCCAAAGAAAACTTGAGCAATGGCAGCAAGCTGGACTCATGAGCACCCAACAGGTTGCTGCGATTCTGGCATTTGAACAGCAACACGCCTCACGCACCAATTGGTGGCTATACAGCATTATGATTTTGGGAGTGGTGATTGTCGGTTTGGGTGTGATCTCTTTGATTGCCGCAAACTGGGCAGACATTCCCGACACTATCAAACTCGGCGTGGATTTTGCCGCATTGACTTTACTGGCTCTTGCTATTTACTGGCAATACGACAAGCCGCACCGCGCATGGCTGGAAACCTTAATTGCCGGATTTTTATTGCTGTGTTTAGCTAGTATTGGTTTGATTGCGCAAATCTTCCATACTGGCGGCGCGTGGTATCACGCCCTGTTATTCTGGTCGGCGATTACGTTTGGTATTACACTGTTCGCCCACAGTTTGTTCACACGTTTTTTCTGGGTGACAGTTTTATTGCACAGTGCACTGTGGAGCATTAACGCGCTCTACGGTACGCATGAGGAACACATGCTCGATGGATTCCCTATGATGTTCTTACTCGCACCACTGTTATGTGCTGCATTGTATTATTTTACCAACCATATTCATCGTTTAATGCATTTCAGTAGTAGCTTCCTGTTTTGGTTTCAGCTTACGGCGATTGTGTCGTTAGTTTTTGTGGATGTCAGTCGTTCTGGTGGCGAACTACACAACTACCAAAGCGAATGGTACATGCCTGCTTATATTTTTGCGGCGGTATTGGCCACCGGAATCATTCTGCATCGTGATTACAAGTTATTGAACAAATTACTATTACTGGCATGTTTGGGGCTGCTACTGGCGTACTACCAACCAGATTGGCTGTTTAATGGTCACAGTCGTTACAACCTATTCAGTAGTTACAGCACCGACGGCATAGACTTCTGGCAAGCCGATGATATTCGCGCCCCATTATTAACCCTTACCATTTTGTTTTTGTACGCTCTGCACGCGGGGAATAGCGGGCAACAACGGGCGTTTAATATTGCTACTTTTTTGATTGGTTTGCGCTTTGTGGTGTTGTATTTCCAAGCAATGGGGGGATTAGCCGCTACTGGTATCGGTTTAATCATTTCGGGTATGTTGATCATGGGCATTGCTTGGCTGTGGTACAAAAGCCGCGAACGTTTGAGTCAATGGACAAAAGGATTACCCACATGATGTCAGTTAATCGTCGCTTGGGTTTGGCTCTTGCGCTAGTGATTCCGATTGCAGCATTAGGGGCAATGACCTTGCTAAAAAATCACCTACGGCAAAATGGCGTGATTGTCACCTTACCGATTGAAGGCTTTGACCCGCGTGATTTGCTATCAGGACATTATTTAAGCTATACCGTGGATTATGCTGCTGGCGATTGCCCCACCGACACCGATGCTGCTGCGGTCTGCATCGAACCCGAACGCAGTATCACCGCTGCCGATGCCGTTCCAACGCATTGCACAGTTTACATTCGCGGTTCGTGTGCAACGGGACGGTTTGAAGCGGATATTGAACGCTTTTACATCCCCGAAGCTTATGCCAGTGTGTTAGATCAACAGGTGCGTAATCAACAGGGTTCGTTGGAATTATCCGTCAGTCCCGATGGTAAAGCAGTGATTCGAGACCTGCTGATTGATGGCGTGTCGTGGCAACAAGCCGTCACCACGCCTGCGCCGTAATTACGTCAGTTCCGCGATTGCTAACACCAAATCCGATAGCGGTACACCTACGCAAAACAACCCTTTACCCACTGCGGCATCTTCTTCAAACAAGGCTAAAGGGTTGCCGTCGGGGTAGTGCATCTGCCCCGACACGATTTGCCCCAAGCACACGCCGCAAATCCCTGCACCACATCCCCACGGCATCGGCACTTGCTGGCGTAATGCCGCTTGCAAGACGGTTTCCCCCGCCGCGACGGTAAATTGATAGGGCGTGTGGCGAATGGTAACGGTATACGTTTGGCTCAATGCACTAACCTCACGGTTTGGGAAATTTATAGAAGGTCTCGTTTAAGTAATCCGTCACCGAGCTTAAATCCTTCTCCGACAATTTCGCGCCCAAATTGGCATCACACACCCGCACACGCGCGGACAACTGGTTAAAATCGCCAACCAAACGATCCGCACGGGTATATTTACCCGTGTCATGGCAACTAATGCAGTTCGCATCGTGAACCGCTTTGCCAGGATGGGCATTAGGATCAGCAGTTGCCGTTTGCACGCTGTCTTGTTTCTCTGCATTACAAGCTACCAAACTTACCATAGCCAATGCTAATAAACTTAATGTGATTACTTTCAATTTTCTATCCTGCTTTAGGGGGCTAATCTTTCGCCCAAGTATTATCATGCAATAATTTCACTGTCACCTGCGCAATGGATTTTAAACGCTGCTCTAACGCATCCAAGGTTGTAGGATCACCTTGAGCCTCCAGACGCTGATGCCAAGTGTGTTTCAAATAAGCATTATCCGTAAAAATAACACCAATACCACCTTGATTAGCAACGGCTTCTTGTGTTGTTTTCTTGAAAACAGAATCCCCAAATGCCGAAAAACCATCATCAATACCCATTAAATCAATCAGGGTGGGCAAAATATCCAGTTGGGAATAGAGGTGGGAATTAACACTCGGCTTGATCAACTTAGGTGCGTAAATAACCAATGGTATGTGAAAGCTTTCACGCACATCACCTTGTTGTCCCGCATAAACATGATCAGCCGTTAGAATGAAAATCGTATTGTCAAACCACGGCTGTTGCTGAGCTTTACTCATAAACTCACCCAATGCCCAGTCGGAATAGTAAAACAAGTTATAAAGAGCTTGTTCTTTACCATCATAAGCGTATTTTTCAAATTCCGCAGGCAGTCGCGCAAAAGGCGGATGCGTCGACCCCGTAAAGGTATACGCAAAAAATGGCTTATTCGCAACGTGCTGAATATTATCAAATAACGTCATGTAGGTTTCATAATCCCAACCAAACTTTGAACCTTGCGGATTCGGGTAGTTCAGACGAATCGGCATATCCTCCATTCCGAAATACTGTGAAAACCCTAAGCTAGCAGCAATCTTATTCATGTAAAAACTGCCACGTTTTGATGACTGCAAGAACAGGGTTTCATAACCACGCTGTTGCGCTAATTTACCAATGCGCGTTACATTAGCCACTTCCAAACCAAAACCCAACAGAGGCACACCCTTAAACAAAGGCACACCCGTCAACGTCGCTTGAATACCTTCAATACTGCGTTGCCCTGCTGCGTAGAATTGTGTGAACTGCATCCCTTCTTTTGCAAGGCGATCATAATTAGGCGTAATACCTAGCTGTTTACCACTAAAAGAATCAATATAGGAAGGAGTCCAACTCTCCATCAAAATAAAAACGACATTGGGCTTTTTATCATGCTTAGGGTATTGTTTTTCCAGTGGATAGCGGGAATCCGTAGGAAGCTTTAGCTGCTGTAATGCCATCGTATGGCTAAAGAAATTTGCCCATGAAGTTTCATCATCCAAATGGTGTACCAAAGAAAATAAACCATTTAAGGTCAAATTCGCTTGCCTTGAATCACCATTACTGTAGGCATTGATAATGTTTAACGGTTTTTTATCAAAACCACCCCGAATAATAATTAACAAACTCAGAAGCAAACCTAACCATACCCATACAGCATAACGATTCCTGATGGAATGCTGCCCTGCAAACCGTTGCCACCCCCAAGCTAATCCAGCACAACCACCGATTCCTACAATGAGTTGCCGCCAGTAATTCAGCAGCATATCTTGGATAACACCTGCATCATTTTTTAACAGAAACAATTCGCCTGCCAAATGCCGCTGCACATAAGAAAAATAGACCACATCACCAATTAATAGCATGAGCATGGCAATAAATAATATGAACACACCCCACACTAAAAACTGCTGATAACGCTGATGTTCTGCCAATTTCAATGGCAAGTTGAGCAATAAAATAAATGGCAAAAGTATTGTTAGCGCAACGGAAGCATCAAATCGTATCCCATGAAGAAATGCCTCCCCTATTGCGGGTACATCCAATGCAGAAAAATAATCCCTATAGGTTAGCAACAAAGCCAACCGCACCAAGCTAAAAGTGACCAATACAATCAGCACTAAACGCCATGTTTTACCTAAATGTGTCATCATATTCGCGTTAGTATTAATGAGATGGCTTAGGTAAAGCATATAAACCTTTGCTGTAGGCCATATCCCCCCATAATACATGCGCCAATGCAATGTCAGTCTGTGCGCTAGTCGGTATGGCAGCAGGCAACAATCGTTGCTGTTGTGAATCATAAGCAAACCCCATAGCTGGTTTACCCGCTTGCAGTACCGTTACCTGATTACCTTGCATATACGCAAAGTTTTTGTCGTATTGCATTAAAGCACGCCCTACCCAATCGGCAGGCGTTTGGGTTAAATCACGTCCTAACATAGGGTAATCCGCGCTAATGCCTGCTAATGATAATAACGTCGGGGCTAGGTCAATTTGGCTAACCACACGCGGGTCACGTTTAGCAGCCACACCATCGCCAATAATCACTGCAGGAATGTGAAACCGCGCCATCGGTACTAAACCATCACCTGTTACCCGCGAATCATGATCAGCCACAATCAAAAACAGCGTGTCCTTCCAATAATCCGATTGTTGCGCTAGATCAAAGAATTTCCCAATGGCAAAATCCGCGTATTTCACGGCATTATTGCGCGTTTGTTTGGGCTGTTCATACAGTTCAATCCGCCCGTCGGGGAATTGAAATGGGTCATGATTACTCGAACTAAACACCAAACTGAAAAATGGCTTACCCGTGGCGTGCAGGCGTTTAAATTCTGTATCCGCTCGCTGCATTAAATCTTCATCGGAAACGCCCCACGACCCTGTAAAAGCTGGATTCGTGTAGTCTTTTTGTTCGACGATTTCCTGAAAGCCGTTCCCCAAAAAGAAACTCCGCATATTATCGAAATGGCTTTCCCCGCCATAGATGAATTGCGTCGTGTAGCCACGTTGCGCCAATAACTCCGCCAAGGTAAAGAACCCGCTTTGGCTTTTATTGAGCTTGACCACGGCTTGCGCAGGTGTGGGCGTGAAACCCGTCACCACCGCTTCGATACCGCGTACCGAACGTGTGCCCGTTGCGTACAGGTTCTCAAATAACCAACCTTGTTTGGCTAAACGGTCGATATTCGGCGAAAGCGGTAAACCACCCAATGTCCCGACATACTGCGCTCCGAAACTTTCCTGCAATAAAATCACAATGTTTTTCGGCTTACCCTGATAAGTCGCTGCATTATGGCTTAGCGTCGGCAATGTTTCGGAAACAAACGCACTTGCCGGACGACCGCTAGCTTGCCGCACAAGCTCCACAACTTTTGCCTCTGGTAATGTGCCATACATGCGTGAGGATTCACCACTTTCTGCCAGCATTTGATCCACCGCGAATAACAGCGCGTAGGTGGAATTTGTCACCAAGGAATTAACCGTCGCATTCGTGGAAAATGCCACCATTGCCGGATTCAATGCCCGATGCCCCAATGTCGAACGCGCCCCCATTGCTGCAACCAGCAATACCAAACATGCAATGGCCAACCTGCCCTGCCAACGCGGGAAATGCAAATCACGCACACATTTTCCGGCAAATCGCCAACCCCATATCAGTACCGTAATCCCAGCGATAAAACCCGCAAACAGCTCCACCTTATGCCCTAACCATAACGTATTGGAGACTTCTTTGGGGTAAATGAGGTATTCGACAAAAATATGGTTGGGGCGTACACCATACTCCATGAGAAATCCTGGGGTTGCCACCTCCATGAATACCAGCACCAATGGTGCAAGGGTCAACCAGATGCGCATTAGCATCAGCCACACACGCCCGAGCACGCGCTGATGGCCCAACAACAGGGTCAACGCCATTGGGATACCAAATAACCAACATACTGTTGCAATATCAACGCGCAGACCTTGCAACAACATAATCAACCAACCATGTTCCGCGCTGACTGCTTGGTGATACCACACCATTAGCCCCAAACGACTCAGGGTCAGCATTAACAGACTGAGGAATATTAACGTTATCCAATTCTTCCATGAAGAAGATACAGGTTGCTCTAACATTTGATGGGTACTTCTTTAGCTCTTAAGAGCCTGTGCGACGACAGGTAATACTTGTTCAATGGTAATCTGCTGCATGGCGTGTGGGTCTTTGACTCGGGTACGCCACGGCAGTTGTGCTAATGGTTTGTGGTTTTCAGCTTCAACAAGGTCTTGGTACACACTGACCACCCCGTCACGCGCCCAATAAGGTCCGACCCGTTGCGGATTATGGTGTGCATACAAACTCACGACTGGTGTCCCCACTAAGGTCGCCATGTGCACAGGGCCTGAATCGGGCGCGACAACCAAACGCGCCTGTTGGATCAAGGCCAATAACTGTTTCAATTGGGTTTGCCCAACCCAATTCAGCACGGGGAACTGACAGGCTTGTTGTACTTGTGTGGCTAATGCCATGTCACTGGCAGCAGGACTACCACACAGCACCACTTGCAAACCTTGCTGGCTAGCAAAATCCGCCACGGCTGCGTAACCCTCCACCGTCCAATTTTTATAAGCTTTGCTAGAAGCGGGCACGATGATGAGCGTTGCTCGCCCTGCCAAACGCACCGTTGCCCATTGCACATCGGCGGCAGCTATCGGCACAACCCAACGTGGTGTGATGTCATGAATCCCTAATACTTGCGCGAATGCCATTAAACCATCCACCACATGCGGCGCATTCGGCGATGGTACTTTCACATTAGTAAAGAGACCTTGCGCATCATGGGCACGGACAGGATCAAACCCCAAACGGTATTGCGCCCGAATCCCCAAACTCACCAGACTGGCGCGCAAAGCGGCTTGAACGTGTAATAACGCATCAAAACGCCGCCCGCGCAATGTTTTCCATACCGACCAATATGCTTTCCAGCCTTGCTTCTTGTCAAAAATAACGCACTCGATATGGGGTAAATCCCCCAATAAACTGGCTTCTGTTTTACCCATTACCCACGTTATTTGCGTCTGCGGCCATTGCCGTTGAATAGCTTGCACCAGAGCAACGACATGGCAGACATCCCCAATGGCAGACAGACGTAAAACACACAAAGAACGTGGTGGTGTGGTAAATAAGGTCAATGCCGACAAAACCTTGTTTGGCGAAAACCCCCATTATGCAAAGCTGCATTCTAATTGTAAAATGCCCATCCGAATTAGCGACTACCTGCACTATGCAACTGATTACTGATAACCATGCGACTTACGCCGTTAGCGCACATGCCGTGCCGCATTTCCAAGCTGAACAGTTCGAGCCAGACTGGTGGCACGCACAACGAGCTGTGGTTGGACAATCCACAGGACGTGGCACAACATGGTTTGTTCGACTAGAAAACAAAGAGTTAGTATTACGTCATTACTACCGTGGTGGCTGGCTTGGTCGGTTATTAGAGGATCGCTATCTGTTTAATGGCATACGCAATAGCCGCGCTTTTATCGAATGTGAATTACTGACCAATATGCAACGCCAAGGTTTACCTGTCCCGACACCGTGGGCGGTGCGCATTCAACGCTCTGGCATTTTTTACCGCATGGATATTTTGTTGGAACGTATTCCTCATGCAATGGATTTAGTGCGCCACTTACAACAACAACCACTGAGCATTACACAATGGCAAATGGTGGGGCAAACGATTCGCCGTTTCCACCAAGCGGGTATTGATCATGCTGATTTGAACGCACACAATATCCTCATGGATCAGGCACAACAAGCATGGTTGATCGACTTCGATAAAGGGCGACAACGTAGCGCGGGCAAATGGCAACAACGCAACTTGGATCGCTTGCTACGCTCCCTGCGTAAAGAAGCCACTTTGCACACCCTATTTCATTGGCAACCTGCTGATTGGCAGGCTTTATTGACGGGGTATCAGCGTTTCCAAATACCGTACAGTCCGCGCTAATGCCCCGCGATTCTGTTCGACCACTTGCAAAGCAGCCTGCCCCATTGCCTGAGCCTGTGTGGGGTTTTGCAAGAGTGTGGTAACGTGTGTAGCCAATTGTACGGAGTTTTCCACCACGATAGCCCCGCCGTGTTCCTGCAATTGTTGGGTAATGTCGGTGAAATTGAAATAATGCCCACCCGTAAGACATGGTTTACCCAACGCCGCAGGCTCTAGCAGATTATGCCCACCGACTGCGACCAAACTACCGCCGACAAATGCGACATCCGCCGCTGCAAACAGCCGTAACAGCTCCCCCATTGTATCGCCAAGGTATATAGACGTTGTGGAAGTAACTGTTTCTGACACACTACGCCGCGCCACGTTCAAACCTTGCTGCACACACTGTTGGTACACCGCTGCAAAACGTTGTGGATGACGGGGCACTAACACTAATAATGCGTTCGGCAAGAACGTAAGAATGTCCTTATGTGCTTGCAACACTTGCTCATCCTCGCCCTGATGGGTACTAGCGGCAATCCACACGGGACGCTTCCCCACCGCATCCCATTCGGCACGCAAGGTTTTTCCTTCGACAATGGTTGCTTCCGGTATGGTTACATCAAATTTCAACGACCCCGTGAGTGCTAAACGTTCCGGCGCGACCCCCAACACTTGAAAACGTGCCATATCCGCCGTGGATTGCACCAATAATTGCCGAATCGGTTGCACCCACAATGCAAAAAAGCTGGAAAAACGCTGGTAACGACGCAACGAACGCGACGACAAACGCGCATTCACCACAACTACCGGAATCTGATACCGCTGACAATAACGCATGTAATTGAGCCAACGTTCCGATTCAATGATCAACAAAGCTTGCGGACTCACGCGCTTGAGAAAACGTTTCACCATCCACGCACAATCCAACGGCGCGAAAACGTGTGTCACTCGTGTTTGACATAATGCTTGTGCGGCGTTTGCGCCTGTGATGGTCGTTGTGGTTAAAACAATGTGTAAACGCGGATAACGCGCCAGCAACGCTTGAACCACAGGCATTGCAACACGCACTTCCCCCACGCTAGCAGCGTGAAGCCAATACACCGAGTCATGGTGCTGCAAAGGAGGGGCATAACCGAAGTATTCGCGCAGCCGTCTCCCTAGACTTGTCGCTCCAGCACGGTATAATTTCACCGCAATAACAGGTAGCAATAAACACAGCAGGCAATTATAAAGCGCGAGAAAAGCCCATTGCTTAATTTGCTGCCAACCTATCATCATTCATCCTTTTTGCTGAAGTTTTGCGTGCAAATGTTACCCTGCTACGCCTATCCTTACCAGCAACAAGATTAGGTTGACATCCTCCCCTCCCTAATACTTCGACAAGCACTTCGACTTGCTCAGTGTGTCACTCAGTAACCGAGGAAGGGGATTCCTACGGGAGCTAAGCCATCCGGCTTCACCCCTTCGGTGGGTTCTTG
>CAZTUZ010000065.1:0-13150 GCA_964617055.1 uncultured Thiothrix sp. | reverse complement strand
AGATCTATCGCTGTGACTGGAGTTCAGACGTGTGCTCTTCCGATCTGATGGGCTTGATGCAGCTTGGCAAGCTAATGGTGAGGTTAAATTTCTGTATTGCTCAGCCAGTGAGTGCAGGGTATCAACGGCCTGTTGGATTGCGCTTAGTTCCGTTTCGCCAACAGGTTGTGAGCGGGATAAGCGTGAAAGCAGGCTTTCCGCATCGTGACTAACATCAGCCAGCGCGGTGAGTTGTGCCATCCGCGCCCCACCTTTGAGCGTGTGAAATTCACGTTCCAGTTCACGAATGGTTTCAGGTGATGCAGGGTTATCGTATAGCGTTTGCAAATGCCGATCCAATGCTTGCAACTGTTCTGGAAATTCTTCCCAGAATAATTGCCAGACCAGACGACTTTCCGAATCATCTTCCGGCATATTCAGCACGGGTTGCGGTGGTGGCACTGAGCTGCTAGGTGTTGTGCTAGGTGTTAGAGGTTCAGGGGAACGGCTGGGTAATGCTTCAATTGTGTTCTCGGCAATAGCTTGTTCTGGCGTGTTACTGGCATCAGGTTTGATAAAGGTCAGTGTTGCCAACGATGACGGCATTGGTTTTGCAGAGAAATCAATAACTTCTTCAGTTTCAATGTCGGCGTGTGGTTCTGCTAGTGTGCTATCGGCAAATGGCGTTGTATCATCTTGTAGCCATGCTGATTCTGCATGGGGTTGCGCATTCTCTGACGTGGTAGCCATTGTCGTCGTTTGGGTGAAACTGGGTAATGGCTCATGACGCATGATGGCTTGAGCGGCTTGTACAAATTGCTCAACACGATCATCTTTTCGCTGTGCTTGTTGGTAAAACGTTTCACGTTCCACCAGTTCATCAATCACACGATGAACTTGTGTCAAAACATAGTCGTTGGCTGCGAGTTGCCCACCTATCACTTGGTTTAATAAATCTTCATGTGCCCACGCTAAATCACCTAATGCAAATGCACCAGCCATACGTCCACTGCCTTTCAGGGTATGAAAAGCACGGCGTATATCAGTTAGTAACTCGCGATTATGACGGTCTTTTTCCCAACGTGGATACCACTGCGTTAGATTTTGGCAGATTTCGCTGACTTCTTCGGTGAATATCTCGAAGATTTCATCACCGAGTGCTTCACGCAAACTAGGGGATGATGGTGGTAACGCAACCGACACCACGGGTTCGGGTGTCGGTGCGGGTGTGTCGCTGGTAACAGGGTCGGATGTGCCGACCGTTGTCTCCGTTAGGCAGGTAGTAGTGGGTGATTCAGCGGTTGTTGTTGGCGCAGTCTCTGGAAAAGACTGGGTGGAATCGCTGGCATCGCTTTTTTTTTGCCTCAGAGCTTTCCAGCAAGGCATCCAAATCCGTGTCACCAATCAGATTTAAATCACTAACTTGGTCGAGTTCGCGAAGTTTATCAAAGCCCGTTGGTAACAACGATAAGTAGTCATCCCCCTGTAAACGGGCGGAAATCGATGCTTCTAGTAGGGTCAATACGTCCGCAAATTTGGATAACTCTTCCACACTGGGTTCGCGTTTTTTCACCAGCAAATCGTCGCGTGCATAACGCAAGGCGGTATCAATCATGGGGACTAATTCCACGACTCCGACCATGCTCAATGCACCACTAACGTTTTCGAGTGTAGCAACCACGCCTTCCATGTCAAAGAATGACCAACCTTTACGGTAGAAATCCACCGTGCGTGTTTGAGCTTTGCTCAGTTCCACCAGGGTAGTGCGTAATAAGCCACGTTCAGTCGCATAAGCTTGGCTTTCGGATTCTGCGCCGAAAACGGCCTCGGTCGTGTCGCAACCTGTTTCGGCGTACTCTTCCAGTACTTTTTCCAACCGTGCATAGTGTGTACTGATTTGCAGCAAATCATTAAAGTGCTGAATATCCGCACCAGTGGCTTTGATTTTCAAATTCTCAGCGAGTTCGGTCGTCAATTCTGCTGCCTGACCCAGACCTAGCATGGCTAAGGTACTGGATAAGCTTTGCGTTTTGTCGGCTAATTTCTCCAGTAATTCCTGTTGGCGACCTTCATCCTGCATGGCTTCCAAAATACCCTGCAAGGCTTTGAGTTCGTCAATCACAGAACTGGAAACCGCTCGCCACAAATCCCGCCCTGGCGTGGTGTAATATTGGCGTAGTTCGGCTAGAGTTTCGCCCTGTGGCAAATACATATCCAGTTTGTATGCTGCTTTAATCCGATCCGTAATGGTTGAGCCAGATTCTGCCAAGCCAATGTAATACAAAAGGTTTTTGAATAATTCATCAGGAATGCTGGCATTGAATGCTGTTTCACCGAGTTCACCGAAATGGCGAATTTCGCGTTCCATGCGTCCCATTAGCATTTTGATGGTAACACTGTGTTCCAAGCGTTCGTGTTCCAACGCATCTGCCAAACCAGCGGTAATCCACCACAATGCCCGCAAGCGTTGTGATTCGTTCAGTACCAACAAATTCGTGGCAACCTTGCCGCTGGCTTGTAACATGCGTGGGGTTTGTTCATTCCGAAACCAGCCCAACAAGGCTTTTTGGAAGTAAAACCGCAGTTTGGTGGTGATTTGCTGCAAGCGATCCGGCGTGAGTACGACATGTTCTTGTGTGCCGATCTGCTCATCATCGGGATGCCCCGCTTCGGGCAAAAATACCAAATGTTCGGATAACAGTTCTGCTTCGCGAGCCGCGCGTAAGTTATTGAGCGTTGGCAAAATCACGACGGGTAAATCAGCATACCCCTCACGCAAATGCTTGAGGTATTCCGATAATTGTAGCAAACCTTCCGCAACCGCTTCTTGAGCCGCTTTGAGGTTTTCGACTTTACCCTGAATCAAGGCATCCAATAACATGAGGATTTCGCGACTTAACATGCTCGCGCCATTTGCACCGAGAATGTCCAGTATCCCTGAAATCTGGCGACAAGTTTCGCGACAAGCACTTAAAGCTCCTTTTTCCACTGCACCAACGTATTGGTTGAAGGAGTGACGAGCTTGTTCAATGGCTTGTTCCGTGTCATTCACAATCCAGCCAAGGCGACTTGCCAAACTTGATTTATCAGAAATCATATTTCACCTGTATTATTTTTTTTCTTCGCCTAGATTGAAGTCTGCAATTGCACCGCGTAAATCTGCTGCTGTTGCATTCAGGTCACTCACTAAGGCACGGGTTTCTTGGCTGTATTTGGCGGTTTGCGAGGTAATCTCCTGTATGGTTTGCATGGTCGCGCTAACCTGCCCCGCCATATCCGCCTGTTTACTCGATGCGTCCGAGATATTGGCAATCAAACGTGCCAAACCTACCGTAACGTTTTCCACTTCATCCAATGCCGCACCTGCGGATTCTGCATTCCGTGCGCCATTAACCACTTTAGCGGTGGTTTCTTCCATCGAGGCCATTACTTCATTGGTATCAGCTTGCATGGTGCGAATCAATACGTCAATTTTGCGTGAAGCTCCCGCTGCTTGTTGTGCGAGTTGTTGCATCTCATCTGCAAGCCGACGAAAACCGCTATGTGCGCCGGACTGATTAGCCGTCGTTTGGATCGACGCATTCAAAGCCAAGATATTGGTTTGCTCTGCAATATCATTCATCAAGCGCATGATGTCGCCAACTTCCTGCGAACTTTCGCCTAAACGTTTTAAACGTTTGGAGGTTGCTTGGATTTGTTCCCGAATCGCCCCCATGTCAGCGATGGTAGCGCGAACCGTTCGCGCTCCGGCTTGGGAAATTTCCAGCGATTTACGCGCTACATCCGCAGAGCTTGCCGCATTACGCGATACTTTTTGGATGGATTGTGTCATGGTTGCAATGGCAGATGTCGCTACACCAATCTCTTGCGCTTGTTGCCCACTGGCATCGGCGAGTTGATTAACACGCTTTTCCGCATCGCGTGCAAAAGCCGTCAAGTGATGCGAGGTGGAGTCCATCCGCACAACGAGGGCGCGTAATGCGTCCACAGCGTAGTTCACAGCATCGGCAATTGCCCCTGTGACATCTTCTGTCACGGTGGCTCGCATAGTCAAATCACCATCTGCTAGTGAACTCATCTCATCCAATAAGCGCAATACCGCTTGTTGTTGTTGCCGTGCCCCGCCTTGCATCCGTAGTTTGATTTTACGATTCATGCGGTATAGCAACAACACGAGCAATAAGACCAACGCTACCAGTCCCGCGACCAGTAGCTGGTAGCCTAGAATGCTCATAATGCCACCTCTGTTACCGTGCTGCCGCGCTGTTCTAGTATCTCCACTAATCGCGCAGCATCCAATACAGCCACAGGCTGATCATCCAGTAACAGCCATTGACGCACATATAACAACCATGTGCCTGAAACATTCGCGGGTGTTTCGCATATAGGTGTGTCTGACCAAATGTGTCTAACCCCTTCAAATGCGCTCACCTGAAAACCAAACCATTCCTGCTTACCGCGCATCACAAATACCCGTGCGACGGGTACATGACGGGTTTCACCTAGTAGTAAGCGTGTGACATCTACCAATGTTACTAATTGTGCTCGGCAGTAAGTGACTCCCCGCATCCACGCGGGCACACCACGCACACCTGCCACTGCATTGGGTGTGACGACTTCTTCGACTTGATCCGATGGAATTAAACACGCGACATCCCCCAGTTGCACCCGAAACCCCGACCATTCTTGTAGTTCCAATTCGTTGCGCTGTCGCGAACGGCGTTTTTTCTCGCGTAATAACGCTAATCCTGCCAATAGTTCGTAAGGGTTAGCCATGTTCGCTGATCCCTGAAACAAATTGTGCCACTGTTTCTAACAAAAGTTTGGGAGATACAGGCTTAATCAGATACGCTTTTGCACCTTGTCGCATGGCCCAAAGGCGGTCGGTTTCGGTGGATTTGGAACTGCAAACAATAATCGGAATGTGTGCGGTTTCTGCCGTGCGCGTCAGCTCACGAGTCGCTTGGAATCCATTCAGCAACGGCATGACCACATCCATGAGGATTACATCCGGTTGGCGAGCTTTCGCCACTTGAATGCCTTCCTGACCATTGCAAGCAACACTGACGCGATAACCGTGTTTTTCCAGTAACACCGTGAAAATCCGTGTTTCGGCCAATGAATCATCAATGATCAATACATGTGGGGCAGCCATAGCAGCATCATCCTTCTGAAGTTACCGATGCAGGCTGAGTGCGACTGTTGGTCTCATCTGCTTTGCCTTTGTTAGGCAATTTAACGTGGGTATGGATGGCTGACAGTAAATCCTCTTTTGTGAATGGTTTGGTCAGGTATTTATCTGAACCAGCCAATCGCCCGCGAGCCATGTCGAAAATACTGTCTTTGCTAGACAATAAAATGACTGGAATATCCCGATATTGCCTGTTGGCTTTAATCAGTGCGCAGGTTTGATAACCATCCAAACGCGGCATCATAATGTCAACAAAAATGACATCCGGTTTGAACGACGAGATTTTTGCTAATGACTCGAAACCATCGCTTGCAGTCACGACCCAGCAGCCCTGCTCACTGAGCAGAACTTCCGCCGTGCGTAGTATCGTCTTGCTATCATCGACGACAACCACTTTCAAGCCAGCTAGATTGCGTTCAGGCATGTTAGTTTGGGAATCGGACGTATTCACACTCATAGCTCATTGTTTTTGTAATTATTCCAGACCAGCCGCACAAAAATCGGTAGTCTGTCCTGTAAAAACGGTGTGGAAGCAATGGCTGAGGCCCCCGAACACTTTTTTATATTGATGGCAGTGTACCGAAGAAAGAATAATATCCCAAACCTTTCGGATAAGCGTTAATTATAAGCTGACCTATAGTTTAGGCGCGACAAGGATAACCATCACCTGCCACCAGCGTGATATGCGTAATTTCTGGAGCGCAATTGCGGCGAATTGGTAGTCCAGTTGAGCCAATGCCACGGCTGGTATAAATCCACGATTGGTTGACGCGGTGCAGACCCTGCACATATTTGCGTCCTAAATGCGGGCGAATAAACGGTTTGCCTGGGGAGATTTGCACTTGCCCACCGTGTGTATGTCCTGAGAGTTGCAAAGAAATGCGGGTATCGTGAGCATACCAATCAATCATGTCGGGTTCATGCGCTAATAACAAAATAGGTTTGTGGTATCCGCGATAGGTCTCCAACGTTGTTTTAATGTCTGGCTCTCCCAACCAACCGTCGTCGATCCCCGCCAGATGCAAAACACCCGAGCCGTGTTGAATATCCAAACCCTGATTGCGTAGCACGGGAATGTCGTATTTGACAAAAGTTTCTTCAATCAACACAGGGTCGGTTTTAATATCGTGGTTTCCCATGACCGCAAAAACGCCGTGTCGGGCGTTTAGCTTGGCTAATTCAGGGACTAAATCCAGAATATCGTCTTCATCATGCCACACATAATCGCCTGTTAAGACGACCAAATCCGGTTTCAGGGCATTGGTTTTAGCGACCGCGCGTTGAATATGCTCTACCTGCGTGTAGGGGCGTAGGTGCATGTCCGTTAATTGTACAATGGTAAAACCTTCGAGGGCAGGGGGGAGGTGTTTGATGGGAATTTCGGTAAACTCTTCTACTAACCAACGGATTTCATTGGTACGCTGCTCGTGGCGGTCGTCATGAAAGTAACGCAATCGCCCGATCCGATTTAACACGCGCTGTTGAGCTTTCAACATGGGTATAGCCCCCCTTGGGTTATGTGCTTGATCTTTTGCACAGTATAATTATTAATCGTTTTTGTCATTACCGAATGTGCCGACAAAAAAGCCGAGGTGAGGCTCGGCTTTAGTGACCTGCTTGGGGTTTTAGCGCCCGAGAGCTTAAATAAACAGGCAAATATCCGATTCCCCAGCAAATTCAAAGAATGTCGCCGCACCACCGTATTCGATACCGTCAATGAAATCATCTGGCTTAAAGTCAAAAAGATCAACTGTCATTTGACAGGCAATGAATTTGACTTCAGCTTCTTGGCACAGTTCACGCAATTCGGGCAAAGCAACAACCCCTTTTTCGGCCATCTTTTGCTTCATCATGTACGTCATCAGGCTTTGCATCCCAGGCAGTGCTTGCGCCATGACGGGCATGGGGACAGGCATGGGCATAGCGGGGTTGCCAAGGGAAGTCACGGGCGGGTCGAGTTCTTTTTTCAGCAATTGCAAGCCGTAAAAGGTGAAAAAGATTTGCACCTCGTAACCCAGTGCCGCAGCGGTTGAAGCCAGAATAAACGGTGGGTATGCCCAGTCCAATGTACCTTTAGTGGCAATAATCGCTAATTTTTTCATGGCGATGTCTCAGTGTCGCGGCTTAATAATCGTATTGCCTGCGTGTGCCCAACCCGCAATGCCACCGCGTAAATTACGCGATTGAATGCCTTTTTGACGCTGCAAGAACATACAGGCTTGTGCTGAGCGTGCGCCGCTTAGGCAGTAGAAAATAATGGTTTCATCGGGTTTAAACGAGTCAATGTGCAACGGCACAGTATGCAGAGGCATAGCTTCTGAACCGTCAATTACGCCCTGCGCCATCTCGGATGGCTCGCGTACATCGATTAAACGTACTTTCTCGCCAGCATCCAGCAACTTTTTCAAGCTCGCCGCGTCAATCTCACTAATGCTATTAAACATTGCGTTATTCCAAAGCCTAAGTAATATCAAAATATCCTGATATTCTAATTGGCTCACTACCCCTGTCAAGAATACTGCAAAGGTAATATAGTTGCGTCATGAAACACCCAATCTTGACTTCTGTTCTTGCATTCAGTTTATCGACTAGCTGTCTGCCTGTGTTGGCGGGACTTGATCCTGAACGCCCTGATTACAATATCCCTGATTTGAATGAGTTGCTTGCGCCCGCGCCTGCGTCAGCAAAGCCGTCTAGCACCAATCCTGCGGCATTAAGCGGCTTGAGCGATGCCAGTCTTGGTTTGAAACAACTGCGCGAAGAACGTGCTGCAGGTACATTGATCGAAGACCCTGAACTGAGCGTTTGGCTACGCCATTTAGGCAATAGATTGCTGGCACACGCGCCCGTCGGTAATAACCGTTTTTACTTTGTGTTGAGCAAAGACCTTGATGTCAATGCCTATGCCACGCAAGGCGGTTTGATTGTGGTTAATGCGGGATTGATTCTGACCACCACATCCGAAAGCGAACTGGCGGCGGTCATGGCGCACGAAATTGCTCACGTTACCCAGCGTCACATCACCAGAATGCAAGATGACGGGCCAAAGGGTGCATTGATGACGGGCATCGGGGTGTTGGCAGGGGCGGCAGCGGCAAGTAAAAGCCCTGATGCGGCAGAGGCGATTATCGCCAGTACTGTAGCAACACAAGCGCACAAGCAATTGGGTTTTAGTCGACAAATGGAAGCCGAAGCCGACCGCGTGGGCCTGCGCATTTTAGCAGGTGCGGGGTTTGACCCATTGGGCATGTCATCATTTATGGAAAAGCTGGATCGCCGCACGAGTGACCTAAACAGCGATTTAACCCAGTATTTGCGTTCTCACCCATTAAGCATTGATCGGGTCAGTGACACGCGTAGCCGTGCCGAACAAATGGGTTCGCGTATGGTGGCAGATAGTGTGAGCTACCGTTATGCACGGGAAAGATTGCGGGTGCTGGTGCAGTCGCGTTCTGGAGCGGCAACGACAGACCCACAACTCACGCAATATGTACAGGCTTTACGCCAATTGCGCGGTGGAGGGGGGAAGGGTGTGATTCAAACGCTGGGGGGGAATGCGGCAAGTCTGCCAAGTGCTTTATTGCTTGCACAAGCTTATAACCTCAATGGTCAGCCTGCTGCTGCGATTAAAGCCTTAGCCCCGTATGCGAATAATGCGCAAGAGGATGTTTTGATACCACTGGCGGAAGCGTATGTGGCTAATGATCAGGCGGCACAGGCGTGGCAGGTGGTGAGTCGTTATAACTTAACCGAGCAAACCAGCTTGGACTTCTTAGATTTGCGGCAGCGTGTGGCAGAACAGGCTGGGCAAGCTGTTGAGGCCTATCGTTCGGCGGCTGAACGCAGTATTCGCATGGGAGAATACCGTCAGGCGCGGGCTGTATTAGAGCAGGCGACACGTTTACCCAACACACCTGCGGCTACTGCTGCGCGATTGCAGGCGATGGCGCAGGAAGTCGCCCGTTTAGAAAACACAACGAAACACTTCAAACGTTAGGTTGGTTAGCCCACGGCGGTTTAGCCTAACTTTTTATTTGCGAAGGGCATAACAATATGATGGAACGACGTACATTTATTCAACACGCTTTGGTGACGGGGTTGATATTACAACAGGTCAGCGTGCTCAGTAGCGCACAGGCGGAGGATAAGCCAGCAGAAACGAATCCAGCTCCAGCGGACAAACCAGCAGAAACGAATCCAGCTCCAACGGACAAACCAGTAGAAACGAATCCAGCTCCAACGGACAAACCAGCAGAAACGGCACTGACAACGCCTGCCGCTGACCCCTTTGAGGCTAAAAATCTGGATGATGCTTTACAAGCGTTAGGAATTACGAAAGACAAACCTGCGGAAAAGTCTAAAGAAATCACCCTGAAAGCCCCAGAACTGGCGGAAAGTGGCGCGATTATCCCATTAACAATTACCACTACACATAAAAATGTGAAAGAAATCATGATTCTAGTGGCAGATAATCCACGCCCTTTAACGGCGATTTTTACCCTACCAGAAGGCACAGAAGCATCGATTGCGACACGCATTCGTATGGATAAAAGCTCAGAGATTATCGCATTGGTGAAAACTGACGAGAAAATCTGGCAGGCTAAACAGGCGGTAAAAGTGAGTGCTAGTGGTTGCGAAGGTTAGACGGGGGATTTATGGCAGACAAAAAAGATAGCAAAGAAACGTTGCAAAACACCATTAAAATGAAAGCTAGCTTTCACAAGAAAGACAGCATGGTTGAGGTGAAAATTTTGATCCTGCACCCGATGGAAACGGGTGATAAGCCGCGTTACATCAAGGAGGTTACTCTCACAGCCAATGAGAAAACCGTGATGAGCGCGAAATGGGGGTCTTCCGTTGCTAAGAATCCGTATTTGGCATGTCGTTACAAGGGGGCGGCTGGTGATAAATTGGTATTTTCATGGCTGGATACCGCAGGTAATACCGACAAAGGCGAATTGACTGTGCCGAAATAAGTCGTGGCTATCATTTAACATCAGCTTGCGACAACCTGACGTAAGCCTTAACCTTACTGCGCCTTATTCTTTGCTGGAGCTTGATTGATTATGAATCTGGAATATGCCCGTATCAATATGATTGAACAACAAATTCGTCCGTGGGGTATCGGCGACCAAGTGGTACTCGATACCATGAGTGTGGTGCAGCGCGAGCAATTTGTTCCTATCGCTTATCGTCAATTAGCATTTGCGGATGTGGAAATTCCTATCGGGCATGATGAATTTATGATGGCTCCGCGCGTGGAGGCTCGTATGTTACAAGCGTTGCAGATTACTTCAACCGATACTTGTTTGGAGATCGGCACGGGCAGTGGGTTTGTGACCGCTTGCATGGCAAAACTGGCTAAACATGTGGATAGTGTGGATATTCACGAAGATTTTACGCAGCAAGCAGCAGCTCATCTCGAAGAACAGGCGATTCATAATTACACCTTGCACACGGGTGATGCATTGCGTCACTGGCAACCAGAGGGGCAATACGATGTGATTGCTGTGACGGGGGCTGTACCTGAGTCCATGTTGGCGCGTTTGGAAGCGTGGCTGGCGATTGGTGGGCGTATGTTTGTGGTGGTGGTGACTGGTTCGTTTACCGTGATGCACGCGCTGCTATTGACTCGTCAGGAAGATGGCGAATTGAGTAGAACGGTTTTATTCGATACCCAACTCCGTACCTTGGTAGGAGCAGAGGCAGATAACAGTTCGTTTTTTACTTTTTAATCAAGGTTAAGCCAACACGATGCAACAGTGGACTCCCCTAGAACTTGCTGAACATCTACGACAAAAGCATAAGGAAATGCTAGTATTGGATGTGCGCGAGCCGTGGGAATATGAGATAGCGCATATCGACGGCTCTGTCCTGATTCCGCTGGGCTGGTTGGCAGCAAAACATCACACTTTGGATAAAACCCAAACGGTGGTGGTGGTCTGTCATCATGGCATCCGCAGTGCTCATGCTTGTTATTATTTAGAGCGCGAAGGGTTTCAAGCCATCAATCTTAGCGGTGGCATTGATCGGTGGGCGCGGGATGTTGATCACGCGATGCCCGTCTACTGATGCGTCGTCCAGCTTTACGCTAAGACGCTCATTCATAACGGGGATTTGCTTGACGAGTTTGGCACGCGAACACCAGACTCGCAGCAACAGACCTCACTTTGGAAAGTTTTTATGAAACAACAGACTCTGGCATTTTTAATTGCCACTTCCTTAACCTTGTTCATGCAGCAAGCACGGGCGGAAAACCTGTTGCAGGTTTATCAACAGGCTAAGTCTTACGATGCGCAGTTCAAGGCTCTTGAAAGTGGGTATCTCGCCACGTTGGAAAAGAAACCTCAAGCTCTCGCGGCACTTAAACCCCAAGTTGCACTTTCTGGCTCTGCCAGCCACCTGTATCAAAATACCACACAAGACCCAACGCCTGGGACAATGGCAAAATACAACACTAATAACGTGAGTTATTCGGTGGGTATGACCAAATCCTTGTACAACAAATCGTTAGATGCACAGGTCGCACAAAGCGATGCAATCATCGGTCAAGCCAGTGCTGGTTTGGCGGCGGGGCGCGAAGCGTTGGTTTTACGCGCAGCACAAGCTTATTTTAACTGCTTGTTAGCGCAAGATAATTTGCAATTTGCGCGTACCGAAAAGCAAGCCATTGCACGGCAGTTGGAGCAAACACAAGCCTATTTTGATGCGGGGCGTTCCGCTATTACTGACGTGAAAGAGGCGGAATCTCGCTATGATTTAGCAGCAGCGCAGGAATTGAATGCGGCAAACCAACTGGATTTAGCGCGGGAACAATTGCGGGTTTTGACAGGCAGTGTCTACTCTAGTTTGAATGCACCTGCTGCAAATATGCCGCTTATTGTACCTGCACCACAGAACATTGAAACGTGGGTACAAATGGCAAAAGCCAATAACAAACAGTTGTTAGCCAATAAACACGCCATTGATACGGCACAGAAAACGCTAGAAATTCAACGTGCTGCTAAAAAGCCTGTGGTTGATTTGTATGCCAAACACACGGGTAGTGCGACACGCGGCGAACCTGAATTAGACCCAACCGTTTATGGGGCGAGTGCAGGTGTCGAGATGAGTATGCCGTTGTACACCGGGGGGGCGATTTCTTCGCGGATTCGGGAGGCGCAACATAGCCTGCGTCAGGCACAGCAGGAGTATGATTTCCAAGCTCGTCAAACCGAACAGCAAGCACGCAATGCTTACTTGACCGTGCAATCTAGCATTAGCCAAGTTAAAGCGAATCAGCAAGCACTCAATTCTGCTGAAACGGCTGCCGAAGCTACCCAAGCAGGTTATGAAGTGGGCACACGCACCGCAGTAGACGTGTTGACAGCTTTGCGTAATGTGTTCAGTGCGCGACGGGATTATGCCAGTGCGCGTTACAATTACTTGTTGAATACTTTGGCATTAAAGCAAGCTGCTGGGACTTTAAACGACAAAGATATTGTGGCGGTAAACAGTTATTTGACAGCTAAATCCAGTGTTCCTCCTGATTCGGCAACATTGCATGATTCCATGGGCGATTCAGCAGAGAAAAACCCCAGCGATACGGCAGAGCTAGACGACAGCGCGAGTTACCAATATTATTCAGCCCCCAATGCAGCAAATACTGACACCCAAAAAGTAGAGGATGCTGCCGCTGCGCAAAAAACAGCAACACAAAAACTCAAGCAGGAATAATCTGTTTAACCCCTGGCTCTAAGTGGAATTTGATCCCATGAACAACTCCAGAAAAGATGTCATCATCGTTGGTGGTGGCGTAATTGGTATGCTAACAGCGCGTTTTTTGCATCAAGCTGGCTTAGAGGTCATGCTGGTGGAGCAAAACGAACTGGGTCGCGAATCCACTTGGGCAGGTGGAGGGATTTTATCGCCACTTTATCCGTGGCGTTATAGTGAGCAAATTTCCGCCCTCACACGTCATAGCCAGCAGCATTACCCAGC
>CAZTUZ010000064.1:5033-13263 GCA_964617055.1 uncultured Thiothrix sp. | reverse complement strand
CAGCACAGCTAGATCCACTGCAAGGACATTTTTACCCACGGCAAGCCCTGTGCGATTGCCACGGCGAAAGATGTGCGTATCCACCGCCATTGTGGGTTGCTGAAAAGCCGTGTTTAAAATCACATTCGCGGTTTTACGCCCCACACCGGGGAGGGCTTCTAACGCGGCGCGTTGGTCAGGGACTTGTGATTGGTGTTGATCCATCAGAATCCGGCAAGTGGCAATGATGTTCTTGGCTTTGCTGTTAAACAGACCAATGGTTTTAATGTAGTCTTTTAAGCCGTCTTCACCCAAGGCGTAAATGGCTTCCGGCGTATTGGCAATGGGAAACAGTTTCGCCGTGGCTTTATTCACGCCCTTGTCGGTCGCTTGGGCGGATAGTATCACCGCAATCAATAGCTCAAAGGTGCTGCTGTACACCAATTCCGTGGTCGGGTGCGGATTCGCGGCTTGTAAGCGGCGAAACATTTCCTCGCGTTGTGCGGGTGTCATGGCTACTCACTTAGTTGGCTGAAGTGGCAGGCATGGGGGCTGTCACCACGGGGATTTTTTGTAAGCTGGATTGTTTTGCTGCCGCCCGTTTATCAATGTAGTTTTTCAAGGCTACCAAACAGCCTAAACCAATGAATGCGCCGGGGGGGAGGGCAGCGAGTAACAAGCCTTTGAAATCGTCGCCCAAAGATAGGCGCAAATGACGAGCACCTTCGCCAAACATCAGGTGAGCTTGGTCGAACAGTGTGCCATTACCCACCAGTTCACGAATGCCACCCAAGACTACGAGTACGCCAGTAAAGCCTAAGCCCATCATAAAACTGTCCAAACCTGCGTGCAGGGCGGGATTTTTCGAGGCGAAAGCTTCGGAGCGTCCAATCACAATGCAGTTGGTGACAATCAGTGGAATGAAAATACCGAGGATGTTATACAAATCGTGAAAGTACGCTTTCATGAGCATTTCAATCAGCGTTACATTGGCGGCAATGATCATGACAAAGGCTGGAATGCGGATTTCTTCCCGAATCAAGTCGCGCACGAGGGAAATCGCCACATTCGAGGCTACCAATGCCATGATGGTGGCAAAGCCCAAACCCAAACCGTTCACCACATTGGTTGTTACCGCCATTAAAGGGCATAGCCCCAGTAATTGCACTAAACCGGGGTTGCTCTTCCACAAACCATTCCAAGTGATTTCACGGAAGGTGGCTTGATCCATGCGGTTATCGTGTTTAAACGCGCTGAATTGGTTTTTAAGCTGTTGTAAGAGTGCTGACATGGAATGAACTCCTATTGCGCTTTAGCAGGGCTGGCAGGTTGTTGAAATAACCATGGCAACTGCTGGGCTGACCATTGCAAGGTGTAACGAATTTGTTTGACCACCGCACGCGGCGTAATCGTTGCACCCGTGAATTGGTCAAATTGTCCACCGTCTTTTTTCACTGCCCAACCCTCCACATTGGGATTTTGCAGCGATTTGTCAGTGAAACCCAATATCCACGGGTTCTTGCTTTCTTCGATTTTATCGCCCAAGCCTGGGGTTTCTTTGTGTTTCAATACCCGTACTCCCGCCAGCGATTGATCTGCACGAATCGCCACCAGTAAAGCGATTTTGCCGCTGTAACCGTCGGGGGCGGTGACTTTGAAAAATGCCGCAACGGGTTGCCCCTGTTTGCGAGCGCGGTACACGATAACGGGTTCAGCACTGTGGAAATCGGCAGCAGGCAGGGTGATTTGATCCGCTAACGGGTCATTGTCGTACAGGGCTTTATCCACCAATAAACTCATGCGCGATAACTCGGCTTCGCGCTCATTGGCTTCCATTAGCGGGCGGGTTAAACCATACACTGAAGCCAATGTAATCGCACCTACCAACGCAAAGCCTGCGAGAATCATCCCAGGGCGGGAAATGGTTTGCAGTAATTCGCGGTTCAACGCATTGCTCCTCGTGCTGTACCGTAAACGCGCGGTTGGGTATACGCATCAATCACAGGCACAGCCATATTCATGATAATCACTGAAAAGGCAATCGCATCGGGATAACCGCCCCAAGTGCGAATGATGTAAGTGAACAGACCAATCCCTCCCGCATAGATTAATTTACCCAAGGGCGTGGTGCTGGCAGAAACGGGGTCAGTCGCAATGAAGAATGCCCCCAGCATGGTTGCACCCGTGAACAGGTGGAAGATAGGGGAAGTGTAATGCTGTGGGTTAATCAACCAAAATACCGTGGCAATCACGCTTAATCCAGCCAGTAAGGCGACTGGAATGTGCCAAGTAATCACGCGGCGATATAGCATCCACACGCCGCCGAGCAGCCACGCAAGACTGACCCATTCCCATGCTTGTCCACCAAACCAGCCGAAATGCCCGCTAGCGTAAATGTCACCTAAACTTTTGTGCAATCCGAGATTGACCTTCACGTTATCGAGTGGGGTAGCAGCGGTAAACGCATCCCAACCTTGGGTGACACCACCAAAAACGTGTTGTAATGCTGTATCAACGGGAACATGCGCGAAACTGAAACTCACGGGTTGCGGCCAAATCGTCATTTGCAATGGGTACGAAACCAGCATCGCTGCGTAACCAATCATCGCTGGATTAAACGGGTTATAGCCCAGTCCACCGTATAACTGTTTCGCAATCACAATCGCAAACACGCAGGCAATGAGTATTAACCACCACGGCGAATACGCAGGCATGGCAACGGCTAATAACCAACCCGTTAAGACCGCGCTGTAATCATTCAGAAATGGCTGAAGTGGGCGATCACGCAGTTTCAACATGGCGGCTTCTAAACCAACGCAGAAGCCGATTGCCAAAAACCAGTTAGTCAGCGTTCCCCAACCAAAATACCACACCAACAGTAATGTGCCAGGGATTAGCGCGTACAACACTTCGCGCATGACTTGGCTAACATCACGGGTGAGTAAGTGGGCAGGGTTGGTAGGTTTGAAGATCATTCCTTGGCTTCTCCGGCTGGCGGTGTGGTGGACGCTGCTTGTGATTTTTTGGCTTGAGCGCGTTCTAAAGCGGCTTGAATGGCTGCTTTTTTGCCATCATCGGTGTTGGCTTGTGCTTGGGCTTTGTGTTGCGCGAGCTTTTCGGCTTTTTCACGTTTAGCGCGTTCTAAGCGTTCAGTGTGAAATTCGTGGCGGTCACGCGCTGCATCCGCCTTGCGTTTGGCAGATTTTTGCCCGCGAATGTCCGCTTTGGCAAAACGGTAATAACTGACCAGCGGAATGTGGCTGGGGCAAACGTATTCGCAACAGCCGCATTCAATGCAATCAAACAGGTGGTGATTTTGCGCCTTATCCAATTCTTTGGCACGGGCAAACCAATACAATTGTTGCGGTAACAAACTGGTGGGGCAAGCATCCGCACAGCGTCCGCAACGAATGCACGGCATGGGCAATTCTCGGCGTTCGGGTTCGTCGTTAATCAGCAAGCAGTTCATGCCTTTAACAACGGGAATACGCTGGTCTTGCAGGTGAATACCCATCATCGGGCCGCCCATGCGCCAGCGTTTGGCTTGTGGTGTAGTACCGCCTGCGAAAGCGATCACGTCTTGAAGCGGTGTGCCAAACGGGATTTCGAGATTGCAAGGGTGTGCTACGCCATTACCCGTGATGGTAACGTAACGGGTCAACGACGGTTTACCCTGCACCACTGCGCGGTAAATCGCCCGCACGGTTGCCACGTTATTGCATAACACGCCAATGTCGGAGGAACGTCCGCCGCTGGGGACTTCTTTACCCGTTAAAATAAATGTGAGTTGTTTTGCTCCGCCGCTGGGGTAAATGGTGGGGACGGCAACCACCTGAATACTGGGGTCATTGACAGCTGCTACCGCAGCTTGCATGGCAGCAATGGCTTGTGGCTTGTTATCTTCAATACCGATTAAGCATTCTTGGGGGCGCACCATGTGTTGCATGACTTGAATGCCCGCGACGATTTCGTCTGCTTTTTCCCGCATTAGCAGGTCATCGCAGGTAATGTACGGCTCGCATTCTGCACCATTAATAATCAGGGTCTTAATCGGTTTGTCGGGTCGCACCCGCAATTTCACCGCCGAGGGGAAAACTGCGCCACCCATGCCGACTACGCCAGCATCTTTGACTTGTTGGCGCAGGATTTCGGGGTCAATTTCATGGTAATTCGGGTAAGCGGGCAAACGCATCGTACCCCAATCGTCTTTGCCATCGGGGGTCAGTACCACGCACAAATCCGGCAATTGCGAAGGGTGAGCGACGGGGCGCAATTCCACCGCATGAATCGTGCCAGAGGTGGTGGCGTGCACAGGTACACTGTTATTGCTGCGTGGTACGGCTAATGGTTGACCTTTGAAAACATAATCGCCCGCTTTAACCACCACATCCGGTTTATCGCCTGCGTGTTGCAGCAAGGGAATAATGAGTTCGTCCGCGAATGGCATGACGCGACTCGCTATCGTGGTGGAGATGTCTTTGTGTTCGTCAAGGTGCAATCCGCCATGATTGCGCCACAGTTTACGCAATGTTTGGATCATGATTTCACCTGTTGTTGGGTTGAATCGTCATTTGCAGATAACGGGGCAGGGTGTAAGGTAAACACCGGATACGGCGGCTTCCAATTGGAGGGTTCGACCTTGATTGGGATCATGGCAATGCAATCCACCGGACAAGGCGGTAGGCATAATTTACAGCCTGTGCATTCGCTTTCGATAATGGTGTGCATTTGTTTTGCCGCGCCAACAATGGCATCAACAGGGCAGGCTTGAATGCATAACGTACAGCCGATGCAGGTATTTTCGTCGATAACAGCCACCAGCGGTACATCTGAAATTTCACCGTTTTCAGCGTTTAACGGTTTGGCTTCCACGCCTAATAGTTCGGCGAGGGCTTTGATGGTATTGTCGCCACCGGGCGGGCAGTGGTTAATGTCCGCTTCGCCTTTGGCAATGGCTTCGGCGTAAGGTCGACAACCAACGAAACCGCATTGCCCGCATTGGGTTTGCGGCAAAATGGCATCAATCTTATCCACCATTGGGTCGCCTTCCACTTTGTAACGCAGTGCGGCATAACCCAATAGTAAACCAAAAATGGCGGCAAGCCCGCAAATCACCAGAATTGCACTGATCATGTTAGTTTTTCACCAAGCCAGAAAAGCCCATAAAGGCTAATGCCATTAATCCCGCTGTGACTAAACCGATGGCATTGCCTTGGAAAATGCTCGGTACATCGCCAACGTTAATGCGTTCCCGAATCCCAGCAAATAATACCAATACCATCGAAAAGCCCAATGCTGCACCAAAGCCGTACAAGCCGGATTCGATAAAGTCGTGTGCTTCTTGCACGTTGAGTAATGCCACGCCCAATACAATGCAGTTGGTGGTAATCAGTGGTAAATAAATGCCCAGCACGTTGTATAACACGGGGCTGAGTTTGCGAATCACCATTTCGGTAAAACCGACAATCGCGGCAATCACCAAAATAAAGCTAATGGTGCGTAAATAAGCCAAATCCAGCGGCGTTAATAACCACGCATCAACCAAATAACTGCTAATCGACGATAATGTCAGGACAAAAGTCGTTGCCAACCCCATGCCTAATGCGGTTTCTAGTTTGCGCGACACACCCATGAATGGGCACAAACCAAGGAAATGGGACAATACAAAATTATTGACCCAGACAGTTCCGATCAAAATGAGTAGATATTCTGTCATAAGCTCACGATTAGGTTGGGCAAGGTTAAGGCGTTATACCGCAGCGTCACAGGGCTGCCTATGATAATTATCAGAAAGATTCTGTCACGCATTATCGCCGTGGAAAACGGTATTATTCCAACGAACGTTGACGAACTTGGGCTAATTCAACGGCCAATTGAATCGCTTCCCGCAAACTGCCGACATCCGTTTTACCTGTTCCGGCTAAATCCAAGGCTGTGCCATGATCCACTGAAGTACGCACGATGGGTAAGCCTAGCGTGACATTAATCGCTTTACCAAAACCCACATGTTTTAACACAGGTAAGCCTTGGTCGTGGTACATCGCCAATACCGCATCCGCTCCTTGCAGGTTGCGCGGTGTGAATAACGTGTCAGCGGGTAATGGCCCTACCAAATTCATGCCCAAGGATTGTAAATGGCGGATAACGGGGATGATGGTGTCTTGTTCTTCCGTACCCAAATGCCCGCCTTCACCCGCATGAGGGTTTAAGCCACAAACCAAAATACGCGGGTCAGCGATGCCAAATTTTTCTTGCAAGTCACGGTGCAAAATGGTGATGACTTGGATCAATGTTTCCCAAGTAATCAGTTCGCTAACCTTGTGTAAAGGAACGTGGGTGGTGGCTAAGGCAACACGCAATGTTCCTGCGGTGAGCATCATGACAGGCAAGGGTGCGTTGGTCAGTTCTGCTAAAAATTCGGTGTGTCCGGTAAAGGGTACGCCTGCGTCATTAATCACGCCTTTGTGTAAAGGTGCTGTGACCATGCCTGCAAATTCGCCACTTAAACAGCCCGTAACGGCGCGGCGTAGTGTTTGCAAGACATAATCGGCATTTGCCGGATTAAGCACCCCCGCCGTGACGTTAGTATGGCAAGCAATGGGCAAGATAAATAACTCACCAAGCGAACAAGGTCGCGGGGTTTCTTCGGCGGTGTAGGGGCGCAACTTCACCGTTAAACCCAATTGTTGAGCACGGTCATGCAAAACTGCTGGATCAGCAATAACCACCAAATCCACCGCCCATTGCTGTTGCGTTGCCAACATGAGGATAATATCAGGCCCAATACCAGCAGGTTCACCTGCTGTAAGGGCTAGTTTAAGACGTTTATTCATAACCATTGACACGATTGCGTAGCAAGTCACGCGTACCGCTACCAAAGCTTCCTAAGCCTTTAAGTTCTAACTCGATCATGACAGCATTGTCACGCGTTTCATTGTCGGTTTGTAGGTAATTGCGGCTCGCAATGCGCGTTTTCCAACAACAGGTTTCATATTCTGCACCAATCACCGTTTCTAGGTTACGATTATTGAGCAAGTCGTGTTCTACCGCGCCAACGGCCTTCCAACGGGCATTAATCGGTACGGAAAACGACGCGTTTGCTGATTCAAAATCGTCCTCGCGTTGCGCATACCCGACATTAAGCACCCGTTTTTTGGCATCTTTATAGCGGATGCGAGCTTCACCAGCATTGAATTGCTTGGTATCGGTGTCCCAATAGGCAGTACTGCTCACACTGGTTCTGGCATTAATTTCGCCCGCCGCTTCCAGAACGACCTCTGAGCGTTTACCAGTAGCAGGCGTTTCATCAGGTAAGGTCACTTTACGGTCATTAAAATAATACATTTGCCCCACACTCGCACGGAATAACTCACGTCCATCGTCAGGGGATTGAATGCGTGTGGTGAGTGACGCAGTAACGCGGTTATTGTCGCCAATACGATCCTTACCATTGAAGCGATTCTCCGCAAACAATTGGCTGTAACTTAAACTACGGTTTGACGAGTCAAATACGGGGATATTTTCTTGATTGCGATATGGTGTATAAGTATAAAATAAGCGTGGCTCTAAGGTTTGTTTGAGTTTGCCCTGTTTGATTTTGCGCTCAAAAACCACACCACTGTCCAAGCTGGCGGTGGGAATCGAACGATTAATTTTGGTATTATTCGCATCATCCAGAGCGTATTCGGTATGGCGTAAAGTGATGGATGGTTTGACATAGACAGCATCATTTCTACCCGTGAATTTTTTGCTGGCGCGCGTGGCGATGTCTAATCGTGAGCCGTTAGTTTCGGTTTTGCTACCTGTAAAATGGGTGTATTCGGTTTCAACATCCAAGTTCAAACCACTGCCTTTTTCCAACGGATGGTAACGAAATGATAGTTGAGGGGCGCGTGAATGGGGTGTCGTACCGCCATCCAAGACCTGATAATTCTGGAATAAACCTGAAAATGCCCAATCCTCACCTGTGCGGCGATATTCCAGCTTCCGCTCTAAGTTGACTACGCTGGTGGCTTCTAAGGAGTTACCAAGGTCACTGAAATACTCATCGTCAGAGACTCCTTCTGCTTGTAAGTTCAGTGTGGAGTGTTGATCAATTTGTGTACTGTTTTTAACATTAAAGTAGTAACGATTATTTTTTTCGCTTTCTGCATCATCTGGTAATAAAACATAGTTCAGTGAACCTTTATGTTTTTCTGTGAGATAGCGAAATTCACTGCCTAATTGCAAGCCGCGTCAGATCGGAAGAGCA
>CAZTUZ010000064.1:381-5023 GCA_964617055.1 uncultured Thiothrix sp. | reverse complement strand
TAATGTTGGCGTTAATGTTAGATCATAATTGGGTGCGAGATTAAAATAGTACGGGGTGCTGATTTGAACACCTGATTTCTCATTGTTGCCTAAGTTAGGCCACAAGAACCCCGATTGCCGTTTATCTGTTAGTGGAAAGGAAAGGTACGGCAGGTAGAGGATTGGGACATTGCGCATTTTCAGGGTGACGTGTTTAGCCGAGCCGCGTTCTTGCGCATGGTTCAGTTGAATTTGTTGTGCATTCAAGCTCCAATCAGGTGCATCAGAAGGGCAAGTGGTATAGCTCGACCCCTCTAGTTGCGTGACATCTGCTTGATTTTGTGTGATTTTTTTGCTTTTTCCGTGGCCTTCTGCATTTTTGATACGATACTGTGCATCGTGCATTTCACCTCGCGCTTTGGGGAGGTCGTAGTGTAACTGTTGGCTGCGGACTTGCAGTTGTTCACTGTCAAAACGGACATTTCCACGGCTTTCGACAATACCTGCGGGTTGTTCGTAGGTCGCTTGGTCTGCTCGTAGTTGTGTCTTACCTTGCGAGATGTGTACGTCCCCTGTCATTTCTGACACGCCTTTTTCTTTGAATAACGCGGCATCTGCCTCGATATACACGGCGTGATCTGGCAATTGGGCTGGCCGCTGGCTTTGCTCTACGGGTAAAGCAGGAACGGGGCAACTTGCCCATTGTGTTTGGGCATAACTAACGTAGGGGCTAATGCTTAGCCCTAATAGTGTGCAACTGGCGAGATGTCGTGAAAATGGAGTTCCCATGTGTACAGTGAAAACGTTCAAAGTGCCCTAACATCGCACACTCTAGCGAGCGACTCAACGGAAATATCTCATGATTGTGCTGTTTTTCATTGAAACGGTAACATCTGGCAGTGTAACCTTACAGGTGGACGGATATAAGCGGTTTTTTCAATGCGAACTAACAAAAATGCAAAGCCTATGAATTTTGTGTTTGCAAATGATTTCATTGTAAATATACTCACTTCTGAATAAAAAAATTATTTATGTAAGATAACGTTGCAATTATATCTTGCATTGATTAATATTTATTCAGATAATATCCAAATGGAATTTATCGTTGAAGCAATTGAGTATTCGTTCTTGATGAGGGATAAAGAATGAGGACTGACTATATGACCGGTGGACCTGGTGTGAGTATTTCATGGAATAAAAGTGAAGGCGAAGAGACAGGGCCAATAAATATGCAAACTGAGAATCCGGCTGTTAAACGTGGACGTGGTCGTCCAAAGGGTGCAACTTCTAGCACATTGTCAGAGGTACGCGCCCAAGCGGCAGAGGAAAAACGTAAGCTACGCGAAGAGCTAGGTAACAAAATAAATCAGTTACGCGAGCAGCTCGAAGCCTTGGAAACTAAGTACAAAGAAGACATGCAGGAAATGCAGGAAGCGTTGCGCGTTACTGAGCAACGTGAGTCTTTCTTTCGTGCGGCGTTGGAAGAGCGTTTGCACATTGTGGCCGAACACATCCACAAAAGCCTAGTCGACTGGGCGGATGCGGAATTGGAGGAAGGGCAGGTGACACGCCGCAAACGCGGCCGTCCACGCAAAACCTTCAAGTAATAAACCTGTGCTTATTCCAGCCCGATCCGTTTAGGGTCGGGCGGGTGCATTGTCGCGGTTTTTAAAGGGATTTTGGTAATAGCAAATGTTCCAGAATCTTTTGGTAGATTACTGTTAGTACTTCGAGGTCTTTAACCGCAACGCATTCATTTACTTTGTGAATCGTTTTGTTAACAGGCCCTAGTTCCATGACTTGAGCGCCTGTTGGTGCAATAAAGCGACCATCTGACGTACCGCCCGATGTGGATAGTTCGGTATTAATGCCGTTGACGGTTTGGATTGCTGCCACGCTGGCAGTGACTAAATCGCCGCGTGCCGTTAAAAACGGTTGTCCAGACAATGTCCATTCTAATTCATAGTGGAAACCATGTCGATTCAGCAAGTCTTCGACTTGCTGACGTAGCCCCGTGTCGGTTTGTTCAGTAGAAAACCGAAAGTTGAAGAGAATCTCGACCGTGCCCGGAATGACGTTCGTTGCGCCTGTGCCTGCATTGATGTTAGAGAGTTGGAAACTAGTCGGTGGGAAAAACTCATTGCCTTGATCCCATTCAATACTGACCAGTTCGGCAAGTGCGGGAGCAACACGATGTATAGGGTTATCCGCAAGTTGTGGATAAGCGACATGTCCTTGCTGCCCTATGACAGTGAGTTTGCCATTGAGTGAACCGCGCCGCCCGTTTTTTACCACATCACCCACACAGCAAGTACTAGATGGTTCGCCTACTAAGCACCAGTCAATTTTTTCTTGGCGTTGTTCTAACCATTCGACAACTTTGACCGTGCCATTGATGGATGGACCTTCTTCGTCACTGGTGATGAGAAAGGCGATAGAGCCTTGGTGGTCTGGGTGTTCTTGTACGAAGTTTTCACAAGCCACAACGAATGCCGCTATACTGCCTTTCATATCCGCTGCCCCCCGCCCGTAGAGCATTCCATCGCGGATTTCGGGGCTAAAAGGAGGGGATTCCCATTTCTCTAGCGGTCCGGTGGGGACGACATCGGTGTGTCCGGCAAAGCAAAATACTGGGGTGCTCGTACCGCGCCGTAACCATAAATTATCCACGTCTTCAAAGCGTAAATGTTCCGCTTCAAAGCCAAGTGGTGCAAGGCGTTCGGCAATCAGCGGCTGGCATCCTGCATCATCAGGTGTCACAGATGGGCGTTTAATGAGGTCTTTGGCTAATTCCAAAGTAGCAGACATTCCAAAATTCCTTTGTTTTTAAGCGTGAGTATTGAAGTATTAGTTCTGGAACAGTTGGCGATAGGTGTCGGGTGAGAAGCCAACTACATGACGCGTTCCCATGTCCAATAATGGACGTTTGATAATGGCTGGTTGGTCTTCCATGACTGCCAAAGCGGTGGCTTCGTTCATGTTTAAACGTGTGGTTTCAGGAAGGTTACGCCAAGTAATACCTTTGCGGTTTAGCAAGATTTCCCAGCCAAATTCGTCTACCCAAGCGCGTAGCATGATGGGGTTTAACCCATCTTTGCGGAAGTCGTGAAAAGTGTAGGGAATACTGCGTTCTTCAAGCCATGCACGGGCTTTTTTGACCGTATCGCAGTTATGAATACCGTAGAGTGTTACCATGAATCACCATTGTGGGATGAGGATGAAGAAATGGGTTCGTACCAATGGAGTTTGTCGTGTAATTGCACAACTTCGCCAATAATGGTGAGTGTGGGGGCGCGAGCACCGCTATCACGCACCAGTTGTGGTAGGGTGGCGATTGTGCCGACATGGACACGTTGTTGGCGCGTTGTTCCTTGTTCGATCAGGGCTGCGGGTGTGTCGCCAGCGCGTCCATAAGCTTGTAATTGTTGGCTGATGACTTCGATACCTGTTAGCCCCATGTAAAAGACAACGGTTTGATTGGGTTGCGCCAGTTGCGTCCAGTTCAAGTCAATCGTACCGTCTTGCAAATGCCCAGTGGCAAAGGTACACGATTGCGCATAATCGCGGTGTGTGAGTGGAATCCCCGCATAGGAGGCGCAACCAGATGCGGCGGTAATCCCTGGTACAACTTGGAAGGGGATGCCATTTTCTGCCAGTGTTTCAATTTCCTCACCGCCCCGCCCGAAAATAAATGGGTCACCACCTTTGAGACGTAATACCCGTTTGCCTTGTTGGGCAAATGCGACGAGCAGGTCGTTAATTTTACCTTGGGGAACGGCATGATTGGCTTTTTCTTTACCAACGTACAAGCGTTCAGCAGCAGGGTTTACCATGTCCATGATGGCTTGAGAAACCAAACGGTCATACACCACCACGTCAGCTTGTTGCATTAAGCGTAAGGCTTTCAAGGTCAGTAAGTCGGGGTCGCCTGGTCCTGCACCAACTAGATATACTTCTCCCAAGGTGGTTTGGGTTGGGAAATTGGCGAGTAATTCGTCCAACAGGGTTCGTGCCGCGTCGGTATGGCCTGCGTATACCAAATCTGCTATTGGGCTATTGAGGGCATGTTCCCAGAATGCTTTGCGTTGGGATTCGGGCAAATGTTGTTTGACCGTTTCGCGATAAGCTTCTGTAATGGTAGCTAATTCGCCACACCCTGATGGTAAAACACATTCTAAACGTGTGCGTAATTGGCGTGCTAATACTGGGGACGACCCTCCTGTTGAAATGGCTACAATCACGGGAGAACGGTCTACAATAGAAGGGAAGATGAAATTACCCTGTTCGGGCGCGTCCACAACGTTTACAAGCTGCTGGTTTGCCTGCGCTAAGGCGGCAATGTGCAGGTTGGTGATTGTGTCGTTAGTTGCCGCGACAATGAGGTGATGTTGGTCAATGTCTGTGTCCGTGAAGCGGCGGGCATGGTGAGTGATGGCAAGTGGTGTTGCCGATGAGTGTTGAAGATTTTGAAATTCGGTGCAGATGGAAGGTGCGACGACCGTGACACATGCGCCTGCACGCAGTAGTTTTTCCACTTTACGCAGTGCGACCTTGCCGCCGCCAACAACAAGGCAGCTGCGCCCTTTTAAATTCAAGAAGATAGGGAAACAATCCATAGTGTTTTAACCTTTAAGCCAGCAGCCTTGTAATAACATGGGAGGTT
>CAZTUZ010000064.1:0-371 GCA_964617055.1 uncultured Thiothrix sp. | reverse complement strand
GGTTGATAGTACCGTATTTTACGGACTTGAGTTAATTATTCTTATTTCCCATTAAATATAGGTCTATTGGGTTTTATCATGGATTATCAAATCGATAGTGATTTTTATTAACATCTGGAATTAATGTTAAATGGATTTATGAATATAATGATTTAATCTGGTAAGTTAAAATTAAATTGGACAGGTTCAATGCATTTAGGGAATGCTAGTCCTCAAGTAGCAATATTCACACCACTCATAATTAATTAAAATTGTTTAAGGTAAAAGACCAAATGTCAGACGATATAAAATCATCTTAATTGTTATTGTAATTGCTTTTATTTTAATGCTCGCCACTTTTACGGGGCAGTAGCGAGCATTAAGTGACCAAG
>CAZTUZ010000063.1:0-13314 GCA_964617055.1 uncultured Thiothrix sp. | reverse complement strand
TGGTATGGCTACGGTTGGAACGGTTACGGTTTTACTGGAACGAGTTTGGCTGCCAATACTATCGCCTTGATTACGCAGTTAGGTTATCCGGTTTCGCACGATGGCGGGGCTGCCATGCAACGTACTGATGCAGAAGCGTATGTCGCAAGTGCAAGCAGCATGAACAGCATCATGGGTTCACGCCAAACAGGTGGCTCAAGCGGTGGGCCGTGGTTAGCCAACTTCGGTGAAGTTGCTTCCTTATCCAGCACAAGTGTTGGTTCTGAAGCACTGAGCAATGTCGTTGTCGGCGTAACCAGTTGGGGTTATACCGCAACCGCAGTTAAAGCACAGGGTGCAAGCCCCTTCACTAGCAACAACATCGTACCGTTAATTAATGGTATGTGCCCAAGCACCACATCACCAGGCTGCTAATACGCCAATGGATGGTGGACAGCATTCTGTCCACCTCCATAACACTTACAGCCGACGTAAGTCGAGTGTGTACGGGTAATCCGCGTTGGTTTCCGCTGGTGGCGGACTCATGGGGCGCGGTTCATTTTCGTAGAATTGACGGGTTGCTTCGGACAAGAAACGCGGTTCGAGCACGTCAGGTGTGTGTTGATCACGGAAGCGTGAGAAACGACGACCTTCAGCTTCATACGCATTCACGGGGAAGGTGTCATAACTGCGTCCACCCGGATGCACCACATGGTAAGTACAACCACCAATCGAACGCCCTGTCCAAGTGTCGATAATATCAAACACCAACGGCGCGTGAATGCCAATGGTGGGATGCAATGCGGAAGGCGGTTGCCATGCGCGGTAACGCACGCCCGCGACGTATTCACCTTGCACACCCGTCGCGTTCAACGGCACTTGGCGACCATTACACGCCACCACATAACGCGAATCGGTTAAACCATTCACCTTCACTTGCACGCGCTCTAATGACGAATCCACGAAACGCGCCGTACCCATGTTGCTGAGTTCTTCGCCCAACACATTCCACGGTTCTAACGCCGCCCGCAATTCCAACTGAATGCCACGGTATTGCACTCGCCCATACACGGGGAAGCGGAATTCGTGGAACGGCGCAAACCAATCCAACTGGAACGGATACCCCGCCGCTTGCAGGTCTTCGCACACGTCTTTCATGTCTTCCCACACGTAATGCGGCAACATCCAACGGTCGTGCAACTCTGTACCCCAACGCACCAAACGGTGTTGGTACGGCTTGTTCCAGAAACGTGCCACCAAAGTACGCAGTAACAACATTTGCACAATCGACATCCGCGCATGGGGCGGCATTTCAAACGCACGAAATTCGAGCAAACCTTGGCGACCGCTGAAGGAATCCGGCGAGTAGAGTTTATCGATACAAAATTCCGCACGGTGCGTATTGCCCGTTACGTCAATCAACAAGTTACGCAGCAAACGATCCACCAACCACGGGCGGTTGTTTTCACCTTGCGGCATTTGTTGGAAAGCGATTTCCAGTTCGTACAACGCTTCGTCACGCGCTTCGTCAACACGCGGGGCTTGGCTGGTTGCACCAATGAACATGCCGGAGAATAAATACGATAACCCCGGATGGTGTTGCCAGAAAGTCAACAAGCTCCGCAGCAAATCGGGGCGACGCAGGAATGGGCTGTCATTCGGTGTCCACGACCCCAAAGTAACGTGATTACCGCCACCTGTTCCGGTATGACGACCGTCGAGCATGAATTTTTCCGTGCCCAACCGCGATTGCCGTGCTTCTTCGTACAGCGTGACGGTGTTATCCACCAGTTCGCGCCAGTGCGCAGCGGGGTGAATGTTCACCTCGATCACACCAGGGTCAGGCGTAACTTTGAACGATTTCAAACGCGGGTCAGAAGGCGGTTCGTAACCTTCCAACAAAATGGGCATGTTCAATTCGCCAGCGGTTTTTTCCAGAATTGCCACCAATTCCAGATAATGTTCCAGATAGCTCAATGGCGGTAAGAAAACGTGCAAACGTCCGTCACGCGCTTGGATACACATCGCGGTGCGTGGTACGTCACGCCATTCTTTCACCGTCTGTTTCACGTCAGCAAATTGCAGGCGCGGTTCGGGCGGAGCAATCAGTTCGCGGTAACGCCATTCCACTTCACCGTGGAAATCCGGCAGCGGCGGACGGTCTTCAAACGGACACGGTTGGGATTCGATTTCGCGTTCGTCTTCCGCACTCCACGGTAACGAATCCAGTGGCATACGGAAACCCATTGGCGAATTGCCAGGAATTAAATACATCGCTTGGCGACGAAACTCCCAAGGCGCACTCACCCAGCTTTGCGTGCCGTAGTCCCAACGAATCGGCAGCGCGTAACCTGTCGGCGTATCCAAACCGCGTTGCAGTGCCAACACCATGTCATTGCGGTGTTTGCTGTCACGCAAGTTCAGCGTCACCCAATCCACATTGAGCGGCTGGCTGGCTTCTTTCCACAAGTAATACAGTGTATCTTCGTAACCAGGGACAATGTACTTGCTGTGCAAACCCAAATTCGCGGCTAAGGCTTCGCTAAAGCGTTTGGCTTCCGCATCGCCGAACCCGTAATTGCGCTGGTCATCGGCAATTAAATGCTTGTTTTTCCAGATTGGTAAACCGTCTTCCCGCCAGAAACATGCCAAAGCCCAACGCGGGAACGGTTCGCCCGGATACCACTTGCCTTGCCCGAATTGCAAAACGCTACCCGGTTTAGCAAACGCATCCTGCATACGGCGCAATAACACGCCTGCCAATTGGCGTTTGTGCGGACCTAATGCCGCGCTGTTCCATTCCGCGCCGTCCATGTCATCAATGGAAACGAAAGTCGGTTCGCCGCCCATCGTCAAACGCACGTCACCTGCGATTAAATCCGCCTCGACCTGATTCCCCAGCGCGAGAATGTGCTCCCATTGCTCGTCGGAATACGGCTTGGTGACACGCGGGTCTTCGTGAATACGTTGCACGGTGTTGCTGAAGTCGAATTCCACTTCGCACTTGTCGGTGTAACCGTGAATCGGTGCCGCACTGCTTGGCGATGGCGTACACGCCAAGGGAATGTGCCCTTCGCCTGCGAACAAACCGGACGTTGGGTCAAGCCCCACCCAACCCGCACCTGGGATAAACACTTCTGTCCATGCGTGCAAATCGGTGAAATCCGCTTCAGGACCACTAGGACCATCCAAGGCTTTTTGGTCGGCGGTTAATTGCACCAAATAACCAGAAACAAACCGCGCTGCCAAACCCAAATGCCGCAAAATTTGCACCAATAACCACGCTGAATCACGGCACGAACCCGTTTTCTTGGTTAAGGTGTCTTCACACGATTGCACACCCGGTTCCATACGGATGTTATAACCAATGTGCTGTTGCAAGCGTTGGTTAATGGCAACAAGGAACATCACGGTATTAGGCTGATCGAAATCCACACCCTTCAACCATTCCTTGAGCAATGCGCCGTCTTCGCGTACTTCCAAATACGGCAGTAATTCTTTCTGCAATTCGGCATCGTAGGCAAATGGGAATTTCTGCGCGTATTCTTCCACGAAGAAGTCGAACGGGTTGATCGTTACCATGTCGGCAACTAAATCCACTTCGACGCTAAATTCGGTGGTTTTTTCGGGGAAGACTAAGCGTGCTAACCAGTTACCAAACGGGTCTTGCTGCCAGTTAATGAAATGATTTTCCGGCTTAATGTTTAAGGAGTAAGCCATAATCGGCGTGCGTGAATGCGCCGCCGGACGCAGGCGCACAACGTGCGGTGACAAATTCACCGGACGGTCAAACTTGTACGCCGTGCGATGGTTGAGTGCAACGTGAATACTCATGTATAGCCCTTGTTATTGCGATTGCTGTTGTCCGTTTCGATCGGGGTAGAACCAGGTTTTGGCAATTTCGCCGTGCAGTTGTCCTAACTGTCCTTGTAAATGATCCATCATGGTGTGCACCTTTTCGGCAGGAATGGTACTCAAGTCTTGTAAGGCCAAGTAATCGTGCAAACCCTGTGCCATATTGCGCGGTGCATCCGGCGTTGCAAGGTATTTCATGCGTCGCGCCATCGCCTGCATGGAATACCCCACCGACCCTGGGAACACCTCATCCGCCAATAGGAAACGAATAACGCGCTGCCCATCTACCCGTGAATGAACGTGCCGTAAGTACATCTGCCGCGCACTTAACGCTTGTAACAGATTTGTCCACAGAATCCCTTCGTACTTGCGAATCATGTCGCTACGCTCTTCGGACAATAACAACGAAGTCATTTCCAAAATGCGACTGCTCATGTCAGCACGTTCCAAATGTTTGCCGATTTGCATGAAATCGAAACAATTATCGCGGCTCATGTGACTATCAAGCGCACCACGGATGCACTGACAATGCTTCATGACCTCGCGTAAGAAACCCTGACGCTTGTGACGATCACTAATGCGCGGCAAGCTTTCATTCATTAATAAATAAATCTGGTTGACTTGCTCCCAAATTTCTTCGGGTAACACGTCCAATGAAGTACGCACGTTTTCGCGCACATTCGCCAAGGAACTGGCTAATGAAGCAGGGTTATTCCGATCCGCAATCAAAAACTGCATGATATTGGCTTCGGTTGCCCAATCATAATGTTGACGGAAAACGTTTTCCGCATTAAACAAACGAATCAAGGTATACCAGTTGATTTCCATGCGCCCTGGCAAGTCCATCAATAAGGCAGTATGCACATTAATCAAACGTGCGGTTTTTTCGGCGCGTTCGAGATAACGTGCCATCCAGTAAACGCGCTCTGCAACTCGTGACAGCATTAGAATTCCTCCCCATCCACAATTTCTTCGTCTGTATCGCCGACAATCCAAGTATCTTTACTACCGCCACCTTGTGAAGAGTTCACCACCAATGAACCTTCCACCAATGCCACACGGGTTAAACCGCCTGGGGTAACGAAAATCTCCTTACCACTGAGAATAAATGGGCGTAAATCCACATGGCGCGGGGCAATACGAATCGTACTTTTTGGGTCGCTAGCGCGACGTTGCAACTCGTGATTGGCGTTGGTTTCGCAAGAAGTTGGCGTGACAGACAAGCTCAAGGTCGGTTGCGCAATGTAATTATTAGGATTTTCTTGAATCAGCTTACGAAATTCTTCAACTTTTTCCGGCGTGGAATGCGGTCCGACCAACATACCGTAGCCACCCGATTCATTGGCGGGCTTCACTACCAATTCGGCTAAATGCTCCAGCACATACTCACGGTCTTCATCGCGACGGCATACCCATGTTGGCACGTTCGGTAAGGTTGGTTCTTCACCCAAATAGTAACGAATCATGTCCGGCACATAAGCGTAAATCACTTTATCATCTGCAACGCCACACCCTGGTGCATTGGCAATCGCTACTTTGCCCTCTTTCCATGCACGCATAATACCCGGAATACCCAACACCGAATCGGCGCGGAACACTTCTGGATCAAGGAAATCATCATCAATGCGACGGTAAATCACATCCACCCGTTCCAAGCCGCCAATGGTTTTCATATAAACGAAACCATCTTTACCGACGATCAAATCCGCACCTTCTAACAACACCAAACCCGCTTGTTGCGCCAAGAAAGCGTGTTCAAAATAAGCGGAGTTATAAATCCCTGGGGTCATCAAAGCGATGGTCGGGTTTTCCAACTCAGGGCGCAACGATGCCAACATTTCATACAAATGCGCGGGGTAATCACTGACCGGACGAATCGGTAACGTTTTGAAAATCTCAGGTAAAACGCGCTTGGTAATATTGCGATTTTCCAGCATGTAAGCCACGCCTGACGGTACGCGTAAGTTATCCTCCAGCACATACAATACGCCATCGCTGTGACGCACCAAATCCGAACCACAAATATTCGCCCAAACGCCGTGGGGCGGGGTCATGCCAATGCACGCTTCCCGATAACCTTTGGATTGCATCACCACATCGGCCGGAATCACACCATCTTTAATGATTTTCCCACCGTTGTAGATGTCTTGAATGAACATATTGAGTGCACGAATGCGCTGTTTAAGCCCTATTTCAGTGCGATCCCATTCTTTTGCTGGTATAATGCGCGGGATAATGTCGAATGGCCACGCACGGTCAATGTTGCCAGCATCGCTGTAGACGGTAAAAGTAATACCCATTTCGCGAATCACAGCTTCAGATTCTTGCACACACTGCCGAAAACGATCCGGTGTCATGTGACGCAAATACTCAACCAACTTAAAGCTGGATTCACGCGGCTGATGCACCGCCGCAATCAGTTCGTCATAGAACGAACCCGGATCATACTGATTCCATTCTTTTTTCATATATTTATTCCGAGCGAGAGTTTGTAATAAACAGCAGAGAAACCTGCAAGCCTTATTGTTATCTATGTTTAGCAAGATTCATGCCCAAAACTGGTGAATCTTTTGGGGAAAAAATGGACGGGGCAGGCAGTTTTACGCCCTACCCCGTGAAGATCATTACTGAACAACAGAGACTTTGTTCATTAAAATTGGCTGTTCTGGTACATCTTGGTGCATACCTTTGGACGTTGTGCGAACACTGACAATCGCATCCACTACGTCCATACCATCGGTTACTTTGCCGAACACAGCATAGCCCCAACCTTGTGGCGTTTTGGAACGGAAATTCAAGAAAGTATTATCCGCCACATTGATAAAGAACTGGGAAGACGCAGAATGCGGATCCATAGTACGCGCCATTGCAATCGTACCACGGTCATTTTTCAAACCATTGTCCGCTTCATTGGTAACGGGCGGGCGTTTATCCGCTTTTTCGCGCATATCAGCCGTCATCCCACCGCCTTGAACCATGAACCCTGGGATTACACGGTGGAAAACTGTACCATCGTAAAAACCACTGTTGACATAAGCCAGAATGTTTTCAACCGTTTTCGGTGCAGCTTGTGCATCAAGCTCTACTGTAATATTGCCCTTTGTGGTTTCAATCAAGATTTTAGGATTTGCAGACATGTTTACTCCATTAGCTGACGCTGCCTTGGTCTGTGTGGTGGAATCAGAACCACAGCCTGCTAGACCGATGACCAGCGCGAAAATAAAAGCGAAAAGACGTTTCAAGACACTACCCCATCATTTTGATTATTGCTGCGAAAGCAGCGCATGATAGCGTATCAGGCAAATTCTAGGCAATTAACACCAACCCCTCTGTACTATTTTCAACCACTTTGTATTTTAGCAGACATTTTTCCAGACCAAGGCAAACCGCCGCTTAACCTGCGGCAGTTTTTTACGCATTTTTTCAACTATCCTTGTTGCGCCTGAATCGCGGTAATCACCACCGTATTAACAATGTCCGCCACCAAACAACCGCGACTTAAGTCATTGACGGGCTTATTCAAACCCTGCAATACCGGACCTATCGCCACTGCATTAGCGGAACGCTGCACGGCTTTGTAAGTGTTGTTGCCTGTATTCAGATCAGGGAAGATAAACACTGTGGCTTTGCCCGCCACCTCGCTGTGGGGCATTTTAGAACTGGCAACAGACGGATCAACCGCCGCATCGTATTGAATCGGACCATCCAATTTCAGTTCGGGGCGACGTTCATGGGCTAATTTTACCGCCGCACGCACGATTTCCACATCATCACCTTTACCCGATTCCCCCGTGGAATACGATAGCATTGCCGTGCGCGGCTCAATGCCAAACATGCGTGCTGTATCCGATGAAGTAATGGCAATATCGGCTAATTGTTCCGCATTCGGATTAGGATTCACCGCGCAATCACCATAAACCAGTACACGATCTTCCAAACACATGAAAAAGACGCTGGAAACCAAATTGCAGTTTGGCTTGGTTTTAATGATTTCAAATGCAGGGCGAATCGTGTGCTGTGTGGTGTGAATCGCGCCCGACACCATGCCATCGGCATAACCCAAATGCACCATCATTGTGCCGAAGTAGCTAACATCCTGCATAATGTCGCACGCCGCCGCCAGCGTCATGTTTTTGTGCTTGCGCAGTTCGTAATAAACTTGTGCAAATTCTGGGCGTAATGCTGACTGACGCGGGTCAATAATCCGCACATGGCGTAATTTCAACCCCAAGTGCATGGCTTTGGAACGCACCTCGTCTTCCACACCTAATAAGGTAATGTCCACCACATCACGCAAAGCCAGAATTTCTGCCGCTTGTAACACGCGCTCGTCATTACTTTCTGGCAGCACAATGTGTTTACGTTGGGATTTAGCGCGTTGAATCAATTCGTATTCAAACATGAGTGGACTCATGCGCGTGCTGGCATTTTGCAAAATCAACTCACGCAATTGCGGCATATCCACACACGATTCCATCAAACCCAATGCCACCGCGATTTTGCGCTCGTTGGAAGGCAGAATAGTACCTTCAACCTCTTTCACTTTCAGCGCGGTGGTTAAAGTGTCCCACGGCGAAAACAAAATCGGCAAACGCAATGGATTCATGCCTTCCAGCAAGGTTTTGACTTGTGGCGCGGGCTGCTGGTCGCCCGTCAGAATCATTCCCGCAATCGCTGGGAACGTGCGCGACGCATCCGCCGCCAATGTACCTAAAATAATGTCGGAACGATCCCCTGGCGTAATCACCAAACTGCAACTTTCCAAATGCTGCAAGAAATCATGCACCTGCATTGCCGCGATTTTGTAACACGCCACCTCATGATTCATCGATTGGCGCGTACCGTACAAACATTCCAAATGCAAAGCGCGAGCAATTTCACCAATGGTAGGACGTTCCAGCGAATACTTTTCTGGCAAAATGTAAAAAGGAAAACGCGAACCTTGCAACAAATGATTCAATAGCTCGACTTGATCCGACGGCACACGGTTGGCAATGGCTGCCAGCAATCGACAATGCTGCCCCGCCGCCAAATGCTCTTCCAACATGCGTACTGAATCCGCGATTTCCTCTGCTGTACGATTGTGCCCTTTTACCACAGGCAAGAATAAACAGTTGAAATGGTTCGCCAATGCCGCATTAAAATCCAATTCAAACGCCGAATTTGCCCCAACAAAATCCGTTCCCGCACAGACCACAATGTCCACTTGCGCTTCTAATGCCTTGTATTTGGCGATAATCAGTTTTAATAATTCATCGTACTGCCCTTCGGACACCATTTTCCGTGCCACATCTAAAGTACAGCCATAAAGCGCACTACCCGACATGGGTAATTCATAACGCTTGGAAATCAAATGAATCAATGGGTCGCGTCCGTTATTTTCCGTAACCACCGGACGAAAAAAACCAACTTTCGGTGTCATGGCACGCAACATTTCCATCATGCCCAACACGATTAACGACTTGCCGCTGCGGGATTCCGCCCCCGCAATGTAAATACTTTGAAACACCTTCATCCCCTTGTGCTAACGCTGCGCACCATTATTATGCTTATTGGCTTGAATGACTCTCTAGCGATTTGTGCAATACAGCATTCATCATAAACAATATCAACCATGCTGCCAATGGGGAAATGGCACTCCAGCACCTTCCCTAATCAGGGAAGATGGGGAATGGGTTGATTATTTACTGATTCAGGTCATTCTGGTGAACAAACATGACGTACAAATTGTCTTTGGGGGTGAAGTTGGTTTTTTCCATGACGAAGGTCTTGTCGTCGATCTTTTTTACACCCGTGCCGCAGAATGAGAGTTTGTCAGTGGCATTTTGCTTTTTCAGGGTTAAGCGGAATTTGCCAATAGCCCCTTGTTTCCAATTTGCTCCGGTTTTGAGGATGTAATGCACAAAGCCAGGAGAAACCGCCATTGTGTAATTATCCTTCATCTGTTTATCCAGCCATTTCACCATGTCCGGCTCGATGCAGTATTGCTTAATGCGTGATTTGCGTTCATCACCGCCGAAATAAAACCCTGCTTCGCCGCCAACAGCAGGTTTGTATTCATGCACCACGGATAAGGCTTCGCCAGCGGGGAAGGTTTGCATCCAATGATGCGTAACTTTTACTTGCCCATCTTTTTTCTTGATTTCAGTCTCGAAGTCTTTTTTCGTCCCGTCCACCGTCACCGAGAAACCCATTGGGTTGTTGGAATGCGTATCAATGCCCAAATCGCCTTCTGGCTCTTCGGGAAATTCCGGCACGGGGAAAGCCACACGGGTTTCAATCGGTTGTTTGCTGGTATTGCGGAAAATATAAGCCACACGAATTTTATCTTCACTGACGAATAAATCTTCTTTTTCCATGACAATATCAGCGGTTTTATTCAGGACAATGCCGCCTGCATCAAGCGTGGCGGTGGAATCATTGGCTTGCGCATTGCCCATGAATCCGCATAAACCCAGTGCGAAACCCAATGTTGCTAAGTGTTTCATGATTAAATCCTCATAATTGTAACTGTTATTCCAGAACCCATGCATGACAGTATAACGGTTCAGGCTGGCAGCTTGACGACCTTTGGGCTAACATTCTGCCCAGAGTCTGTTCATATCATGCAAAGGCGCAAACATACTATGGAAACACAAGACCCTCATACCGTTACTGTCCAATTAACCGACAAAGCAGGCTACACTTGTCAGGCAACGGCTGGTACACACCAATTAACCATTGATGAACCCGCTTCATTGGGTGGCAGTAATTTAGGCCCTGCACCTTACGAATATTTGAAAGCCGCTTTAGGCGCGTGCACGGCAATGACGATTCGCATGTATGCCGAGCGTAAACAATGGCATGTGGAAAATGTCATCGTGACCTTAACACACTCGCGTGACGCGAATAAGCAAAGCGTTTTTGTGCGTGATATAAAGTTGGTTGGTAATTTAGATGCCGAACAACGCGAACGTTTACTGGAAATTGCTGACCGTTGCCCCGTACACAAAACCCTGAGTCACGGTGCGACCATTTTAAGCAAGCTAGTAGACTGATTCCTTACCTTCTAATTAAACCAAAGTATCAATATGTTACATATATACAATAGCTTAACCCGTCAAAAAGAAAAATTCGTTCCGATTGTCAAAGGCGAAGTGCGTATGTACGTCTGTGGCATGACGGTGTATGACTATTGTCACCTCGGTCATGCACGGGTCATGGTGGTATTTGACACCATTCACCGCTATTTAAAAGCCAAAGGCTTTCGCACGACCTATGTGCGTAACATTACCGATATTGACGACAAAATCATTAAACGTGCGGCAGAAAATGGCGAGCTAATTGATGCACTCACCCAGCGTTTCATTGATGCTATGCACGAAGATGAAGACGCTTTGAATGTCGCACGCCCTGACGCAGAACCACACGCTACGGGCAATATTCCCGAAATGCTGGCAATGATCCAAACCCTCATTGACAAAGGTTTAGCCTATCAAGGCAACAATGGCGACATCTATTACGACGTGTCCGCATTTGACGGCTACGGCAAATTGTCAGGGCGCAAATTGGATGAATTACGCGCTGGCGAACGCATTGCCATTGATGAAGTCAAAAATGACCCATTAGATTTCGTGTTGTGGAAAGCCGCCAAACCCAGCGAACCTGCGTGGGAATCCCCCTGGGGTGCGGGTCGCCCTGGTTGGCACATTGAATGTTCCGCCATGTCGCAAAAATTACTGGGTGATCATTTCGATATTCACGGCGGTGGTAGTGATTTGCAATTCCCACATCATGAGAACGAAATCGCCCAAAGCGAAGGCTGCACAGGACACCAGCACGTCAATTACTGGATACACAATGGCTTTATTCGCGTAAATGACGAAAAAATGTCGAAATCGCTGGGTAACTTCTTTACTATTCGTGAAGTTTTGGCGCATTATCGTGCCGCCGAAGTACGTTTCTTCATCCTCAATAGCCATTACCGTAGCCAACTTAACTACGCGACCGAACAATTGGATGCAGCACGCGCCTCACTCACGCGACTCTATACAGCCCTGCGCGGCTTGCCTGACGTGGGTGCGGCAGCAAAAACGTACTACGAAGCTCGCTTTTTCAGTGCAATGGATGATGACTTTAATACCCCAGAAGCCATCGCCGTGTTATTTGAACTAGCAAGCGACATTAATCGCATTCGTAAAACCCAAAGTGATGCTGCCGCCGCGCCATTGGGTGCGTTGCTCAAGCGTTTGGGTAATATTATAGGGTTATTGAATGAAGACCCCGAAAGCTGGTTAAAAGGCGCAGCACAAACCGATGGATTAAGCGATGACGCAATTGAAGCCCTGATTCGTCAACGGTTAGACGCTCGTAAAGCGAAAAACTGGGCAGAATCTGATCGTATTCGTGATGAACTCAAAGCACAAGGTATCCAACTGGAAGACGGTGCTGGTGGTACAACATGGCGACGTGCTTAATACAGCAATAAAATTCATCATTATTTTCCCGTCTGTTTGGCGTGCTGCCTCCCACGCCACAGACGGATGTGGTATGGACGCTCACTTATGAAACAAGTCACCATTATCGGCGCAGGATTTGCAGCCCTCACGGCTGTGCGTGAATTACGCAAGTTGGATAAATCCCTTGCCATTACCGTTATCGCACCGCGTGCGGAATTGCATTACCTGCCCAGTATTATTTGGATTCCGAGTGGTTTACGCAAACGAGCGGATTTAGTCATTCCATTGACTAAATTCTTCCAACGCCTGAATATCACTTTTCACCAAGGTAATGTGACGGGTCTGCGTGATGGCGGGCGTATTGTTGAAACCGATAACGGTGAAATCCGTAATGACGCACTGGTTATCGCATCCGGCGGACGTTTTATTAAGAAACTCCCCGGCATTGAACACGCCATTACTCCCTGCGAAGGCATTGCGGCGGCTGAGCAAATCCGTAATCGTTTGAATAATATGTATGGTGGGACGATTGCGGTGGGCTTTGCGGGCAACCCGAACGAACCCAGTGCCATGCGCGGTGGCCCCATGTTTGAATTTTTATTCGGCATTGACACCCTATTGCGTGAGCAACACCGCCGTGAACAATTCAAACTGGTGTTCTTTAGCCCTGCCGAAAAACCAGGGAATCGTTTAGGCGAAAAAGCGGTCGAGGGCATTCTCAAAGAAATGCAAAAGCGTGATATTGAGCTGCACCTTGGGCATAAAATGAAAGGTTTTGAAGCCAATAAAGTCAAAACCGAAGGCGATGAATTTCGTGCTGATTTGATTTTATTCATGCCTGGGCTAACGGGCAATCTGTGGTTTGATAACACAGAGTTACCACGTTCTGAAGGCGGTTTAATCAAAGCCGATCAACATTGCAAAGTCGAAGATCTGCGGCTTTGCCCCACCGCTTCAAAAGGAAATTTATGAAAACTATAGTAGTGTGCGATGCGATCCATAAAGTGGGTTTTGAACTGCTAAATGAAGAAAAAGATATAGA
>CAZTUZ010000062.1:0-13416 GCA_964617055.1 uncultured Thiothrix sp. | reverse complement strand
TACACAGGCGAAGACACTCTTTCCCTACACGACGCTCTTCCGATCTTACCTCGGCTAACAAGGATTCAGGGTTGTCACTAGCTAACAAGTTTTTTTCAGCAGGACGCTCAATATCCGCCGTCAATAACAATTGATGGAAAGCATTCGCCACACGCAACACACACGAGCGATCATTATCCTTACCTTGAGAAAAATCGCTACTAGGATTTAACACCGTGAACCTCACGCCATCCCATTCCCAAGATTGCCCACGTTCACACAGGCTCGTAATGCTTGCAAAACGCTTGGTGGGATCGGCATGATCTAGCGTATCAGCCCCACCCACTAGAATGGACTGTACAGAAATCCCCGCTAATACAGCACCTGCTCCACCACTATGATCATTGTCTGCATGGGAAACGACTAACGCATTCACTTGCGTAATGCCTTGCCCACGCAACCACGGTAGTACCACTAATTCCCCCATATCAAAAGTTGGCGATGTTTTCGCCCCCGTATCAAAGACCAAAATATGATTGGCAGTTTGAACAACGCTGGCTAAACCTTGCCCCACATCCAACACATCCGCACGAAACGCCCCCAGCGCAGGGCGGACAGGTTGATACCACCACATAGGCAAGAGCAACAATCCCCCTAACCAACGGGCGGGCATACCACGCGGCATAAACAGTATGAAAAAGCCCACACTAGCAGTAATCAACCACACGCTTGGTATGAGAGGCAAATAAACAGCGGCTGATGGTAATTGTGCCATCCATGCTAAACTCATCATCAGCCAATCCAAGAGTTTAGCGGCTAACCACCACAAATTTTCTGCGACGCTTGCCCAAGTGCTCACCAATAATCCCAACAGAATAAGAGGTGTTACGATAAAAGTTACAATGGGAATAGCCAATAAATTCGCCACAGGTGAAATGAACGACACCATCCCAAAAAATCCCGCCGCTAATGGCACAGTGCCCAATGACAAGATCAACTGCATTCCCACCGCCGCCGTTTTACCCACCTTCCATTGCCGACTACCCAACCAAACCAATAACCCAACCGTCAAAAACGATAACCAGAATCCCACCGACAAACCCGCTAAGGGGTCAAGCAATAACACCGCCAATAAAGCCACACTAAAAACCACGCTGAAAGGAACATGCCGCCGCCACACCAAACCTGCCAACATAATCAAAAGCATCAACAAAGTGCGCTGTGTGGGAATATTAAACCCCGCTAGCAGAGAATAAGCGATCGCCAACCCACCACCGCAGACACCACCCGCAATTCGTACTGGCAGCCACACATACAAACGTGGAAAGCACCACCACAATAACCACACGGGTACAATTCCTAATCCTGCAACCATCGTAATATGCAAGCCCGAAATAGCCAGCAAATGAATCGTGCCTGTTTGCCGTAAGATTTGCCATTGCTCATCGCGGATATGATCGGTATAGGCAATCGCCAAGCCTTGCACCAACCCCAAACTGGGCTGTGCGGCCAATGCTTGATCCAACCGATCCTTGATTTGCTGCCGCCAGTGATTGGGATTCCACCACATAGGTTCAGCTAATAACTGATTTGCTTTGCTATCGCGTACTGAACCCGTACCAACAATCCGTTCTGCAAATAGCCATTGTTCATAGTCGAAACCGTTAGGGTTACTCAAACCATTTGGGCGTTTTAAACGCACTTTGAATTGCCAACGCTCCCCCGCACGCAGTTGTGGTACTTCATCGTTATACCAGCCTAATTGCAATCTACCATGCAAACCTTCACCATTTGCATCCAATACAAAATGCCAACCATCCACCCGCTGTTCAGGAATATCCGCAATCACCCCAACGACCAACATATCTTGTCCCTCTTGGTCATGAGACAACCCGTGTTCATTCACGGCTATTGCGGTCTGGGTAGCGTAGGTATAGCCCCATAATCCACCCAATAACGCCCACATGATGTACACCAGCAACGGTGATCTACATCGCCACAACCAACAGACAAATGCACTACAGCCAAGCAATACCCAGCCCCATAATAGCGCGGATGAACTAGGTAGATGCGGCATATTCAATACGAATAACGTGCCAAGAAAAAAACTCACTGAAAAGGTGCGCATTATGAAAAAACCGTGGATAATGATTTATCTTTATTGCTCTGATGTTGTGCTTCATGCCACGAAAACTATTACGCAAATTTTCACCACATCCAGACACGCTGAAGCAACATAAGCACCTTCAGTTTCTGGGAGATGCCCTGCATTTGCCCTGCTTGTGGCACTTGAATCGGCATAATGTCGCCAGTGCGTTTGCCATAGGTTTGTTTGCCATGTGGCTGCCCATACCAGCGCAATCGGTACTAGCGGCACTTTTAGCCGTTTTTTTTCGCGCTAACCTACCCATTTCGGTCGCATTGGTATTCGTAACCAACCCTGTCACCACTCCACCTATGCTGTACGCGGCCTATGTTTTGGGCGCAGCCATTGTTGGGCATCCCAGTACAGGGTTTAATTTTGAGCCTAGTTTAGATTGGCTAATGAATGGTCTGGTTTTGATTTGGAAACCGTTCTTGCTGGGTATTTTTTTAATGGCAGGCATTTCCGCTGTCGTTGGCTACTATGGCGTACATCTGCTGTGGCGATTGCATCTGCTACGACATTTACACATACGCCGCGCACGACGTAAACGCACGCATTAAATACGGGATAACCTGAACATACCCTTACAATTGCTTGCGTAATGTTTGCAGTTTGGCATGAATCTTAATTTCTAAACCGCGTTCCACAGGTTCGTAATAACGCCGTCCCCGCAAAGCATCAGGGAAGTAGTTTTCTCCCGCTGCATAAGCATTCGCCTCATCGTGTGCATAACGATAACCTTTGCCGTAATCCAAAGCCTTCATGAATTGCGTCGGGGCATTGCGCAAATGCAGGGGTACATCCAATGAACCGGACTGTTTAGCATCCTGCATCGCAGCTTTGTACGCTGTGTAAACCGCGTTACTTTTCGGCGCACAAGCGAGATACACCACCGCTTGAGCAATCGCCAATTCACCTTCAGGGCTGCCTAAACGTTCGTAAGCATCCCACGCATTCATGGCTAGTTGTAAACCACGCGGGTCGGCATTACCAATGTCTTCACTTGCCATGCGTACCACGCGCCGCGCAATGTACAACGGATCACAACCGCCATCGAGCATCCGACACAGCCAATACAAGGCGGCATCGGGGTCAGTTCCGCGCACGGATTTATGTAACGCGGAAATCTGTTCGTAAAACACATCGCCGCCTTTATCAAAACGGCGCGGTGTTTCGGCAATCACTTCTTGTAATACCGCTGTGGTAATCACCGCGCCATGTTCAGCGGGTTCGGCTAAATCCGCCGCCATTTCCAACCAATTCAAAGCGCGACGCGCATCGCCATCCGCCGCTTGTGCCAAGGCTTGTAATACCGTTACATCAGCGCGTAACTGCAACGCCCCTAAACCTTTGTCCACATCGTGCAAAGCGCGTTGCAATACTTGCTGAATGTCATCTGGCGTTAAAGCGCGTAACACATAAGTGCGTACCCGCGACAACAGCGCGTTATTCAATTCAAACGAAGGGTTTTCCGTGGTTGCACCAATGAATAACAAAGTACCGTCTTCAATGTGCGGCAAAAAGGCATCTTGCTGGGCTTTATTAAAGCGATGCACTTCATCCACAAACAACACGGTATTACGCCCAAACTGAGCGCGATTATGACGAGCAGTTTCAACTGCTGCGCGAATTTCTTTCACGCCTGCCAAGACCGCCGATAAGGTGAGAAACTCGGTTTGCCAGTAATGGCTAATTAAGCGTGCGAGGGTGGTCTTCCCCGTACCAGGTGGCCCCCAAAACAGCATGGAATGTGGATGAGACTCTTCCAACGCTCGCCGTAGTGGTTTACCAACGGCGAGTAGATGTGTCTGCCCAGCGTACTCATGTAAAGTCACTGGGCGCATACGTTCAGCAAGTGGAATCAAGCAAACTCCATCAAGACGGTTTACCAATCACATCCGCGCCTTTCGGTGGCGTGAATTGGAATTGCCCTTCATCGATATTAACGTTGGTACGCATTCCTTGGAATTTAATATAGGTTTGCTGATTAAACTTATCGTTCAGAATCATTTCCTCGATACCCGATTCGCTGATACCTAAATCCATGGTGGTGAAATCAGAATCTTTCTTTTTAGGGACTAAACGGAACCATTCCAATTTGCTGTTTTCCGCTTCCATGTCTTCAATTGCAAACTGTTTTTCCACGGGCTGCTTTTGCGTCAACATGCCAACAGGTGCGGCGGATAATGCTTGCCCCATTGGTTTAACCGTCACTTGGTCTAAATCCACATCATAGACCCAAACATTTTTACCGTCCGCAACGATTTGGTGTTTATCCGGTGCAGCGTATTCCCAACGGAATTTACCTGGACGCGATAAATACACATTGCCACTCGATGATTGACGCACTTTACCCTTTTCATCAACGACTTGCTGCGTAAAAGCTGCTTGCATGGTATCCACCTGCGTAAAAAACTCATTTAGTTTTTCACGCCCCCCTGCCCACACGTTATTTGTCATAGCGACTGCTAACAAAGTGAATAGTGTTTTGGCAAACAGTGTTTTCATCAATTAACCTTTTCTTTAAAAACTTTCAATCAATAACCAGTGTATTAGTCTTTTGGCAAAGCTGCCACTAGCACATCCCGACTGCCATTACTCAAGACGGGGCTGACTACTCCGGCTGTTTCCATGTCTTCTATCATCCGCGCCGCACGGTTATAGCCCACTTTCAAACGACGCTGTAGATAAGAAATCGAAGCCCGCCGCGACTCGATCACAATCGCCACGGCTTCATCATACAAGGGGTCTGCTTCGCCTTCCCGTTCAGATAAGGGTTCTAACCCCGGAATGGCATCGGATGCAGACGTTGTATCAGCTAAGACATCCGCAATGTAATCTGGTTCCCCTTGTAACTTCAGATAATTCGTTACATCTTCCACTTCGCGGTCAGTCACCAACGCGCCATGAATCCGTAATGGCAAAGAAGTTCCCGGCGGCATGTACAACATATCGCCATAGCCGAGTAACTGTTCTGCGCCACCTTGATCTAAAATGGTACGCGAATCAATCTTGGTGGAGACTTGGAAAGCGATACGGGTTGGAATATTCGCTTTAATCAAACCCGTAATCACATCCACCGACGGACGTTGCGTCGCTAAAATCAAGTGAATCCCAGAAGCACGCGCTTTTTGTGCCAAACGTGCAATCAGCTCTTCAACTTTTTTGCCTACGACCATCATCATGTCAGCAAATTCGTCAACAATCACCACAATGTAAGGCAGCGGCTTTAATTCCTCCTGCACCGCATCCACCGACTTTAGCGGATCAAACAACGGGTCTTTTAGTGGCTCACCACGCTCTTTGGCTTCACGGATTTTCTCATTGAACCCACCGATATTGCGCACTTTGAGCTTGGACATTAACAAGTAGCGGCGTTCCATTTCTACTACACACCAGCGCAACGCATTTGCGGCGTGCTTCATGTCAGTAACGACAGGTGCGAGTAAGTGTGGAATGTCTTCATAGCTGCTGAGTTCGAGCATTTTAGGATCAATCATGATCATGCGCACATCAGCAGGTGTCGCTTTGTACAGCAAACTCATGAGTATCGCATTCACAAATACCGACTTCCCTGACCCCGTAGTCCCCGCTACTAATAAATGTGGCATCCGCGCCAAATCCGCCACCACTGGATTCCCCGCAATGTCTTTGCCTAACGCTAAGGTTAATGGTGATAAACTTTTGGTGTAGACTGGCGCACCGAGCATTTCACAAATGGTGACAACATCGCGTTTATCATTGGGTACTTCAATTCCAATGGTCGGACGACCTGGAATCACTTCCACTACCCGCACGCTGGAAACGCACATATTCCGCGCTAGATCCGAAGCCAAACCAGAAACTTTAGAAGCTTTTGTGCCGTCGGGTAATTGCAGTTCAAAGCGTGTAATAACAGGGCCTGGATCAACTGCGACCACCTTCACGCCTTCTTTAATGCCATAATGCCCTAAGGCTTCCACTAGTTTACCCGCCAACTCCCGCAGACGCTCCTTAGGCTGTGTCACACGTTCTTTAGAAGGTGCGTTCAACAACTGCAAACGCGGTAAAATCAAAGTAGGCTGCTTCCCACTACTGCGTTTCAAAAATGGGGGTTTTTCTGCTTTTTTCTTTTTAACAACGCCATCGTTATCCATCTTATCTGCCGCCGAGACGACTACATCATTGTCCAATATATCCATGAGGTTATCAGTCACCTCGATAGGATTTGGCGCGGTCGTTTCGGCGAACCCAATATTCGCCCCCACGGTTGGCATAACGGCAGGTGTTGCACGATTTGGACGCACCGCCGATAAATCTGGCGGAATATCCAAAATGGGTTCTTGGCGAGTTTTCGGCTGCAACTCAATAACATCCACACCGTCTTGTAATGGGTGCGCACTTTTGCCAATGCCCGTATTGCGGCTCATCCATTCTGCGGCTTTTCCCAACGAATCCCCCAACGATTCTTTGCCGCCTTGGAAGGCATCTGATACGCCATCTGAAATACGTCCAAGCACTCCACCCTTACCATCATCTTGGCCAATAACCACATTAGGGATGATAGATGCGGTATTCCCACTACTTTTTGTGCTACTTTGCCCTTGAACCACCTGCAACTTCTCAAACAATTGCAGCATCCAATCGCCTAATTTTTCTGTGACTTTCCCCCACGAAATTCCCCCAACAATCGTAACCCCACCCAAAAAAATAGACAGCAGCATCAGCACCGAACCAACATAGCCAAAGACAGTACGCGCACAAAAATCACCAATAGCCTGCCCCAAAATACCCCCACCCAAACCCACTGGATAAGGGTCAAACAGCAAATGTGCTAATCCTGTCCCAGACAAGAGCGTGAATAATGCCCCCACCGCAGTGACAACATCGTTAAAACCGCCAATGGGGTTATTGGGATTCTGTTGATGCGGAGTAAACCGGAAGGTTGTCAAGCCCAATGCCACCAATACTAAAGGCAAGGCATACGCCAAGTAACCTAGCAAGCCAATCAAGAAGTTAGCTAACCAAGCACCTTTACAACCCGCCAAGTTTGCACACTCCCCAATTTGGCTATCGTGGTGAAAAGGACCCGGATCTGCGGCGTTATAAGACAACAATGCCAATAGAATAACAGTGGCAATCCCCAAAAACACAATCACAGTCGCTTGCTGCAAGCTCATCCGTGTTTTGTTATGCATTGGCTTTGATTTTGCGTTTGATTTCTTATCCAAACTAATATCCCTATTTGTTGCATCCCGTGATTATAAGGGGTGTTTTTCTGATTACTACTTTACCCAGCGTTGCAGGTCACATAGGATTACCCGACCAACACAGCAGACGGGGCAATCCTCATTGCCCGTTTTACAAGGAGAATTATACATGCACATGAACTCGACGAAACATTGTCGTTTACTCATTTTAGGTTCTGGTCCTGCGGGTTATACCGCTGCCGTCTATGCTGCCCGTGCCAACCTCAAACCAGTCTTAGTCACTGGAATGCAGCAAGGTGGTCAATTGATGACCACAACCGAAGTGGATAACTGGCCAGGTGATGACGCGGGAGTCATGGGACCACAGCTCATGGAGCGGATGCAAAAACACGCAGAACGTTTCGATACCGAAATCATTTTCGACCACATTCACAGCGTTGACCTGCAAAACCGCCCATTCACCTTAACGGGTGATAGTGGCACTTACACCTGCGACGCGCTGATTATTGCCACGGGTGCATCCGCCATGTATTTGGGGTTGGAATCCGAAGAAAAGTTCAAAGGGCGTGGCGTTTCTGCCTGCGCAACCTGCGACGGTTTCTTCTACCGTAACCAAAAAGTCGCGGTCATTGGCGGTGGTAATACCGCTGTGGAAGAAGCCTTGTACTTATCCAATATCGCTTCCGAAGTTTACTTAGTGCATCGCCGCGACTCCTTACGCTCTGAAAAAATCCTGCAAACGCATTTATTTGAGAAAGCTGCGCAAGGCAAAGTCAAATTGCTGTGGAATAATACTTTAGACGAAGTATTGGGCGATAAAAGCGGCGTAACCGGAATGCGCGTGAAAAACGTGCAAACGGGCGAAACCCAAGACATCGACCTTATGGGTATTTTCGTGGCAATTGGTCACAAGCCCAATACCGATATTTTCGGTGATCAATTGGCGATGGAAAACGGCTACATCAAAGTCCAAAGCGGCACACATGGCAATGCCACCCAAACCAGCGTCGAAGGCGTATTTGCAGCGGGTGATGTCATGGATCACGTTTACCGCCAAGCGATTACCTCCGCTGGCACAGGCTGCATGGCGGCATTGGATGCGGAAAAATACCTCGACAACCTATCCAAACAAGGTGCTTGATTGCTGCCTCGCGCTTTAAATCTAACCTTACTCAATGCCAACTGGTCGGAAGAACCCTTCCCACCAGTGGAATTGGCGTGGGATGAACCCAATGGTTTACTGGCTGTGGGCGGCGATTTAAGTGTCCCGCGCCTTATCAACGCCTATAAATCAGGGATTTTTCCGTGGTTTGGTCCACGCGAACCGATTTACTGGTGGTCGCCCGACCCACGCACGGTACTATTTCCCCACAAGATTCGCATTACCCGCAGTTTGCGCAAATCGCTACGCAATAAAGGCTATCGCATTACCTTCGATACCTGCTTTGCGGATGTGGTTGAAGCGTGTGCCGCACCGCGTTCGTATGCCAGCGGCACATGGATTACCCACGAAATGCACACCGCATACTGTTTACTTCATGCGCGGGATATTGCGCATTCGGTGGAAGTGTGGAATGCCGCTGGGGAATTAGTCGGCGGCTTGTATGGTGTGGCAACAGGCGGCGTCTTCAGTGGCGAATCCATGTTCAGCCGCGAACCAGATACCTCCAAAATTGCCATGGTGGCAATGGCGTATCACTTGCAGCAATGGGGATTCGCGGTGATTGATTGCCAAATCGAAAACCCGCATTTAATCAGCATGGGTGCGGAAAACATTAGCCGCGCTGATTACATGCGCTTACTCAAAGGGCATTTGCAGCATCCCCCCTCACGCTGGGAAGTGGATACCACAACTGATCTTTCCGCTTGGCAACCTGAACTGCCCCATTAGAAAAAACGCTGTCATCACGCCACACAAGTGGCACAGAGCTTGCTAGTCTTAGGGGATTATTCCCCTATGGCAGCTAGATTTCCATGAAGGTTAGTGACACTTTCGCCGGACAATTAAACATTACCCTACAATGGCAACAAGGCGAAGTCACCACCGTTGCAATCCAGTCGAATCGCTTGCGCTTGAACCCGCGCTTACTCATTAACCAACCACTAAAAGTCGCGCCACGCTTAACGGGAATGCTGTTTAGCGTCTGTGGTATGGCGCAATCCGTTACCGCAGCGCGTGCTTGCGAACACGCCTTGGTTTTACCTTTTTCTGAAAAATTAGCGCGTTACCAAGATTTCCAAGTCAATGTGGAAATGCTGTTCGAGCACTTATTACGGCTATTTCAAGACTGGGGCAATATTCTAAGCCGTGATAATGCAACCGCAGCAGAATTGCAGGTCTTATTCAAACTCAAGCGCGATTTGCTGAAAACCGATAACCCCAAGCCGATACTAGACGCGATTCGCCAATGCGTTGAAAACCGTTTATTGGGTTTGCGCATCAAGCGTTGGTTACAATATTGCGCCCACGGTGATGTCAAGAAACTTGCCATGCGTGGTAAAATTGGCAGCTTGATTACCATGATTCGCAATCATCATTGGGAGCGTTTGGGGCATTATCCCGTGCAATGTTTGCCCACTTTAGATAATACTTGGTGGTCACAGCGTTTAAACAGTGCGGATGCCGAACACTTTATCGCGCAACCGGAAGTAGACGGCTGTGCGGCGGAAACCTCCGCTTTAACCCGCCAATGGCATGAACCTGCTTTACACCATTGGCGGCAAACATACGGTAGCGGTTTACTGACCCGCCTCATTGCACGGGTATTGGATATGTTGGAATGCTGGGGTACATTGCACACGCTCGCGCTCGCTGAGATTAAAAATCAACCAGACCCCACATGGCTCGACACCAATACTCCACCCGACCGCCGTGATGGTTTGTGTTCACTGCATACCGCTCGCGGCTTATTGACGCATCGTGTGGTACAGGAAGCCGGAATGATTCGCCAGTATCAGATTGTCGCCCCAACCGAATGGAATTTTCACCCACGCGGGTCGTTATTTTACATGCTGCACAGCTTGCAAGCCTTGGACGAAGCCGACTTGTACCAGCAAGCCCAAGTACTAATCACCGCGCTTGACCCGTGTGTGGCTTATCAATTGGAGATCACCCACCATGCATGAGATGTCACTGTGTGAAGGGATTGTGCAAATTCTTGAAACCGAGAGCGCACGCCAACACTTCAGCAAGGTGAAGACCGTGTGGCTGGAAATCGGTGCATTAGCGGGGGTGGAAATCGCCGCTTTACGCTTTGGATTTGAGGTAGTGAGTCGTCATACCCTCGCGGATGGGGCAAAATTGGAAATCATTGAACTCCCCGCGCAAGCTTGGTGCATGGGTTGCTCACAAAGCGTTACGATTAAACAACGGTACGATACTTGCCCACACTGCGGCAGTTATCAATTACAAGTCACAGGTGGCGATGCGCTACGAATCAAAGAACTGGAGGTGGAATAATGTGTACGGTCTGCGGCTGTGGTGAAGGGGAAATCCAATTTGAAGGGCAATATGCGTTACGCAAACCCGCTGCGCATGATTTTGTGCGACGTTCACTCACACCACACCACCATCACAGTCAGGATACTTCCCCACTGCAAGTGCAAGACGATGGGCACACCCACGATTACGCGCAAGGTGCGGCGCACGCTCACGCCCCCGGTTTATCGCAAGCCCGCATGGTGCAAATTGAACAAGACATTCTGGGTAAAAATGACCAATATGCTAACCGCAATCGTCAATGGTTTGCCGAACGTGGGATTTTGGCATTGAATCTGGTTTCCAGCCCCGGTTCAGGCAAAACCACCCTACTCACCGAAACCCTCACCCGCCTGCAAGGGCAACTGCCATTAGCCGTGATTGAAGGCGACCAGCAAACCAATCACGATGCCGAACGCATTCGCGCCACGGGTGCGCCTGCCTTACAGATCAATACGGGCAAAGGCTGCCACTTGGACGCACACATGGTCGGGCACGCACTAACGGCAATGCCGATTGAATCCAACAGCGTGGTATTCATTGAAAATGTGGGGAATTTGGTCTGCCCTGCGGCGTTCGATTTGGGCGAAGCGCACAAAGTGGTGATTTTGTCCGTGACCGAAGGCGAAGATAAACCACTGAAATACCCCGACATGTTCCACGCAGCGGATGTGATGATTCTCAACAAAATTGATTTACTGCCGTATTTGCGTTTCGATGTCGCAACATGCGAAGCCTACGCACGGCGCGTGAATCCCGACATTGAGATTCTCCATGTTTCAGCAACCAGTGGCGCAGGCATGGAAAGCTGGTTAGCTTGGCTAACGCAACGCCGTCCGGCAAAGGTGTAAGCCTTACCCATGAATGATGTAATCGCTAGCGTTTTAGTGGTGGATGATGAAATCCGTTCCGTGGAAAGCATGGCACGGATTCTGACCGAGGAATTTGAAGTTTATACAGCGTCTTCAGCGGCACAAGCCTTGGAACGTTTGCAAGAACACCACATTCAAATCGTTCTCGCCGATCAGCGTATGCCGGAAATGACAGGGGTGGAATTTCTCACCATTGTGCGCGAGCAATACCCCGACATTGTGCGTTTGATTATTTCTGGCTATACCGACCCCGAAGACATTATCGAAGGCATTAATACGGCAGGTATTTACCAATACATTGCCAAGCCGTGGCATCCCGACAATTTACTATTAACGGTGCGCAATGCGGCACGTTTGCAGCGTTTACAGCGTGAAAATGAATGGCTGTCCTTAGAACTCAAAGCCAGCAGCCAAAGCCTGCACGAACACACCCGCAATCAACGCCGCCGTTTGCAACACACTTTCCACCTTGACAACATTATTCGCGCCCCCGATAGCGGTTTGAATGCCGCGTTGGATTTAGTGGAAAAAGTCGCACCGTATGATGTATCGGTATTGATCACGGGAGAATCCGGTACGGGCAAGGAATTATGCGCTCGCGCCTTGCATTACAATAGCCACCGCGCCGATAAACCGTTTGTGGTGGAAAACTGCGGCGCATTACCCGATTCCTTACTGGAAAGCGAACTGTTTGGGCATAAGCGTGGCGCATTCACGGGAGCAGTTGCCGATCACATTGGGCTGTTTGAACAAGCGCACCAAGGCACGATTTTTCTCGATGAAATTGGCGAAACCACCCCCGCATTCCAGATCAAATTACTGCGCGTATTACAAGACGGCAGTTTTCGCCCAGTCGGAAGCAGTCAACGTAAACACGTTAATGTGCGCGTCTTAGCAGCCACGAATCGAAACTTATTGGAAGAAGTTCGCTTGGGACGTTTTCGGGAAGATTTGTACTACCGCCTTGCTGGAGTCACGATTCAACTTGCGCCATTACGCGAACGCCGCATGGACATCGCCCCCTTAGCCAACCACTTATTACAACGCGCCAGCCAACAAATGGGCAAACCCACACGCGGCTTTACTCCGCAAGCGTTGCAAGCCTTACAAAACTACGATTGGCCGGGCAATGTGCGCGAACTGCAAAACGAAGTGCAGCGCATGTTAGTCATGGCGCAAAACCATGTATTGGACATTAGCACCCTCAGCACGCACATTGGCATTACGCCCCCCCTGTTGCGTTGGCATTAACCGACATACCGTCTACGCTGCTCGATCACGCCGGATCACTAAAAGAACGGGTGGAAAGCCTCGAAATCCACATTGTCCGCGCCGCCATTGCCCGTCATCACGGCAATAAAAGCCGTGCCGCCGCTGAATTAGGCTTATCGCGGGTTGGCTTACGCAACAAATTGGAGCGGTATGGCATTAGCGACGACTGAACAAACAATGATTTAACTGGATTGTGTAGCACTGATGCGGGTAATCGGGCATTCCGTCAGCAAACGGTTCCAGCCGCTAACGGTAAATATCAGTACATCAAACGATTTATTCCAACCGCGTTTCGGTCCGGCAACCCAAGCATGTTGCCACAGGTGGGTTTTCAAACCGTCCAGTTCTGCCACATCCAGCGATTCCAAGCCAATCAGGGAAAGATAGCGTAGTGGTTTTGCTGGAATACCTTCATCCAATCCCAAGTAAATGAGTGTGTCGCAGAGTTTGGGGAAAAGGTGCTGTTCAACAAGTTGCCCA
>CAZTUZ010000061.1:0-13448 GCA_964617055.1 uncultured Thiothrix sp. | reverse complement strand
ACCGTAGTTGAGTACCAACAGCGTTGGTGGATGTTTGTGTGTTTGCGCCAGCATGATAGTTGTTCACCGAATGAAACTTTGTATTTGTTTCATGCGGACAGCCCCTTGAGCCAATCTTGGCAGGCGCATCCACAGAATCCGATTGTTGCCCAAGCATCGCGTGCCAGACCCGCAGGGCGTATTTTTGAGCTGGATGGACAATTATTCCGTCCCTCTCAGGACTGCGCGGGAACGTATGGACGTGGTTTAAATATTAATCTTATTCAGCAACTTACCACGCAGGTGTATCAAGAAGTCGTGCAGACGCATTATTTGCCCGATGGTCAACTGAATATTTCTGGAATACACACACTGAATATCGGCACGCAATTAGTGGTGTCAGATGCGATGTGTGTTCATCGTCATTGGAAGACCGTGCGGCGTTATGGGATGCGTATTAGACACTGGTTGTCGCGTGGTTTGCGCGTTTCTGGCAAACATTTACATAAAGTCAGCACACGATTCGGTTTAGCAAAAAAGGAGTTCTGACTCGCTATGCGTAAAAAAATTGCTTTGGTCGTGTATTCACTTGGCATGGGTGGAGCGGAAAAAGTTGTTTCGGATTTATCATTTGAGTTTGCCAAACAACATGATGTAACGATCATCTTATTTGATAGTTCAAACATTTGTCGTCCCTATGCGGGCGAGCTGATTGATATTGATTGTCCTTCTAAAGAAGGTCTTCCGGCGAAAGTGATTAATTTCTTGGACCGTGCATGGCAATTGCGACGTATTTTTCGTATTAAACGTTTTGATACCATTATTGGTGTGATGGAACATGCAAGTTTTCCAGCTATTTTAGCCAGTCGGCAAACCATTGCGGCAAATCACTGTAATCCCGAGCGTATTTTTACCCGCCGTGACTGGCTATTTGCCAAGTGGCTGTACCCCAAGGCAAAACAAGTAGTAGCCGTTTCCAAAGCGGGGATGGATATTATCCAGCAGCATATTGCCATCAATAATCTGCGTTATTTATATAATCCTTTGAACTTTCAAAACCTCCAGAATTTAGCCGCTCAAAGACCAACCTTCGCGTTGCAAGGACCATACATTGTGGCGGCGGGGCGTTTGTGCCCGCAAAAGCATTTTACTTGTTTGATTGATGCCTATGCACAATCACAAACTCGCCATACACATAAGTTACTGATTTTGGGTGAAGGGCCGCAACGTGAATTATTAGAACAGCAAATCCGTGATTTAGGATTGCAACAACAAGTGCGTTTGCCAGGGTTCATGGAAAATCCCCATCCTTATATTGCTGCTGCGACCTGTTTGGTATTGTCGAGTATGCATGAAGGTTTTCCGGTGATTTTAATGGAGGCATTAGCGTTGGGTCGTCCTGTGGTTGCGACCGATTGTGAAACAGGACCGCGTGAAATCGTGCAACCTGAGCACAATGGTTTGCTAGTGCCGACCGATGATGCCTCCGCCCTAGCAACGGCTATTGATCGCGTGTGTTTGGATGTGGACTTCCACACTCAGTTGCAACGTAACGCCCGAGCTTCCGTTGAACATTTAGAGATTAGTCGTGTGGCCGAACAATGGTTAGCTTTGTAATACAGCGTTATCCATTGGTGTCTTTTGTTAGGCATCTTTTGGTTTTGCTCGTGTCGTTACTAGGGGGAATGGCTTGTTCAAAACCAGCAGTGCCTGATTTGCGTGTGCAGGCGATTGATGTGATGGATCGTTTCGCGCCCTTTGAAGCGGTTGTAGGGCAGGATCATGTTACTATTTTTGCCGCGCGTAATGAACATGAAGGTTTTCAGTTTGTTATCACAGCGGGGAAAAAAAGCCTACGCAATGTGCAAGTTGCGGTGTCTCCGCTGCGGCACAGTACGGGTGCTACGTTACCCCAGCCTAGTGTGTTTCGTGAACGTTATGTGCGGGTTTCGACTCCATCCCCGTATTCACCTTATGCCCCACAATTATGGCCTGACATTTTATTACCTGTGACGGGGGATATGGCAGTTGCTGATGCATACCGTGCGTTTCCACAAAATTTGTCGGCGGAAGAAAACTTACCCGTGTGGATTGACACATTTGTGCCGATGGATGCCCTCCCAGGTTCGTATACTGGCGAAGTTACGGTGACAGCAGAAGGGTTACCAGCCCAGACATTGCCCATTCAATTAACAGTATGGAATTTTGCCCTACCCGAACGTTCGCCATTGCGCACGGTGTTTGGTACGAACGGCTATCGGGTCGCGGAAATTTACGGTTTCGATCGCCATACGAATGAGCCAAAAAATAATCAAATTATTCGGGCATACAATGACTTTTTGTTGGATCACTATTTGTCCCCAGAAAGTTTATGGGATGCTTCTCCCGAAGCCAACTCAAAAGGCTTACCAGACTTTTCGCGACGGATTGCTGGGTTGGGTACTATCAGCGAAAACATGCAGCATTATGCCCAAGAAAAACGAGTAACAGCTTACACTTATGTATTTGCCGATGTTTATCCGTTTCGTGATCCATTGGGAAAAGAACGGCCAACTGCTCAAACATTCATCCGTGAATATGCGCAATGGTGTGCAAAATATGTAGGGGGAGAACGTTGTTATACCGACCCTTCGTTTGTAGATGAACCCAATAGCGCGGAAGCTTATGCTTATGCTAAACGCTGGGGTGGCTTTTTTGATGAGGCGCAAAAACAGACAACGCAAAAAATTCGTTTTCAAGTGAGTGAACCACCTTTAAACGAATCGCCTGAGTTGGGGGATTTAACAGGGGCGGTGGATGTGTGGATTCCACAGTTTTACGATTTGTGGCGTGATGTCGATTATCTGCATAAGAATGTAGTTGGTCAGCGTTTGGCTGCGGGTGAAGAAGTATGGGCTTATACTTCACTGGTATCCAATTGGGAAGAGTATAAAAAAATCAAACCAACAGTTGATGCTAAGTTAGGTGGCTATCCACCTGTGTGGCAAATGGATTTTCCAGCAATCAATTACCGGATTCCAACGTGGTTTTGCCATCAATATGGCGTAACAGGGTTAGGTTATTGGGATACCGTAGCTTGGTCAACTGGCACAGATATTTGGACAGACGCAGCCAGTTTCATCAGTGAGCGCCCATCTGGCATTCGTTTTAATGGCGATGGTCTATTGGTTTATCCAGGTAAACAAGAGACCGTCGGTTTTAATGCGCCTATTGCATCACTGCGTTTGAAGTGGATTCGTGAATCCATCGAAGACTACATGTATTGGGATTTGTTAAAACAGTCTGGTGATGAAGCCTTTGCACGACAACAACGGCAAAGCTTTGCACGTCATTTAGGTGATTGGGATAATAAGCCCGAACAGTTAATGCAAGTACGACAAGCCTTAGGCGAGCGTCTTGCCCAAATTTATCAGCGTAATCAATCAAAACAACAATGAATACTATCAAACAAGCTGCCATTTTTTTCATGATGTTGCTGATCTTCGCCATGCCTACCGATGGGGCAACCGAAATAGCGGGTATGTCATTGGTAAAAATAGCAGGTTTAATGGCTTTTGGTTTGACTGGATTATTGTTAGTTATGGGCAACAACATTTATGTTAGCCCCTCTTTTCATTCAGGTGTATTGCTATTTGTGGTGTGGGCGATTATGTCTTACACATGGTCTGAAATGCCTGTTCCCTATGAGTCTGCTGAAACGGGGGGGGCGCAGCAGATTATCAAGGCCTATATTTACATATTAATGCTCACATTGTTAGTTTTTCAGCTTACGATCAATACAGAAGATTTGTCTAAACTTTATATTGCATTTTTGCTGGGCGCATACTGGCTGATTTATATCATGGTAAAAGATTACGAAGTGACAGCGACTACAGTGCGCCACGAAATCAAAAACTTTGATGCTAATGAAGTGTGTGTGAAATTAGCAATGGTTATGCCTCTAGCTATTTACCTGTTTATGCACTCTCGTTATTGGTTATGGCGGTTGTTAAGTATCATCTATATTCCCGCTGCAATGTACACCATTTTAATCACCGGATCACGCACTGGCTCAATTGTCATGAGCTTAGGCCTGATGGGATTTGCTCCCATCCTAATGCGTTCTAGCTGGATGGTGAAACTTATGAGCTTGTGTTTAGTCGTGGTCAGTTTAGTCACCATGGTGCAGTTTATTCCTCAGAAAACCATTGAGCGTATATTCACGACCGGAAAAGAGATTTCCAGCGGCACATTGAATGAACGCAGTGTAATATGGTCAAAAGCTTATGAAGAATGGGCTGAAAAGCCGTTGCAAGGGCACGGCCTTAGTGCCTTTAGACGCATTATGAACCCACATAATCTGAATTATTCGGCGCATAATAGTGTTGTAACGGTTACAGTGGAGCAGGGGATTATTGGCACATGTCTTTATCTGTCGGTCATTGTAATCACTGCATTTTCCGCAGTTAGATTGAAAGGAGATTTAAAGCTCTTGATGATCATAATGTTACTGATCACTGTTATTGGGCAAATGTCATTAAGCTTAGTTGACAGAATGTATGTCTGGTTCTCTTATTCGTTGGTGGTCTTGACTTGCTTTATCACGCAAAGAACATCAACCACAAGTGATATGGAAGTTGAGTCATCGTAATATGAAAAAAATAGCCATAGTGATTGCAAGGTTAGGAATGCCAGGTGGTGCGGAAAAAGTTGCGGCGGATTTGGCTGAGGAGTTTCACCGTCATAATCATGAGGTTACTATTATTCAGTTTGATTACCTTGCACCTCAACAACAATCTTATCCTGTTTCTTGTCGGATTATTCATTTGCACCTACCAGGCAGAGAAGGCTCGATTTTCACTCGAATCGGCATTTTGCTGAAACGTGCATGGTTATTAAACGGTTTGTCTCGGCGTGAAAAGTTCGATCATATTTTCTCGTTTCTTGAGGCTGCCAATGTTCCTTGCGCATTAGCAAGTCGGAAATCCGTCTTATCCATCCACAGCAACCCTAATAACATGACACGCAGTGAGTGGTTTATTTTTCGCTGGCTTTATCCACGGGCAAAACGTGTTATTGCGGTTTCGCAGCAAATGCAGCATTTACTGGAAAATAAAGCACATTTGAAAAACGTGAGTTGCATTTATAATCCAATCAATACGGACTTAATTCGCGTCAAAGCTCAGGAACCGATAGCTATTCAAGGTCCTTTTATTCTTGCCGTAGGGCGACTAGAAAAAGCAAAGCGTTTTGATTTATTGTTAGAAGCGTTTGCACTGACTAAAACAAAATATAAATGTAAACTGGTTATACTTGGTTCAGGAAGTTTACACGAAGCTCTTTTAGAAAAAATTACAGAGCAGGGTTTGGATCAAGATGTAATTCTTGCAGGATTTGAAGCTAATCCTTATAAGTACATGGCAAAAGCCGAATTTCAGGTGATGAGTAGTGATTACGAAGGTTATCCTTTAGTTTTAGTAGAGGCTTTGTCGTTAGGTTGCGCTATTGTCTCAACCAATTGCCCTACAGGACCTAGTGAAATCATTCAGCATGGTCAAAATGGTTTATTGGTTGAAACAGGTAATGTCAAAGCCATAGCGGATGGTATAGATCAGTTATTCTTTGATCAAGACTTGCGTAATAACCTGCGTCAACAAGCCGCAGTCTCCGTAAAAAATAATGATATAGCAGCCGTTGCTAATGCATGGTTGACAGTTTAGGGAATGGTTTATGTATATTAAGCACGGTCTCATTTACTTATTGGCAAAAGTTGCTCCTGCCTTAGCAAGTTTTATCACCGTCGCATTATATACACGTTGGCTTACACCTATTGACTACGGCGTTTATACAACTATTCTTGTTATCGTATCCAGCTTACATGGGTTTTTATTTGGCTGGTTAAATATCAGTATTATGCGTTTTTGGAATGTAAAGGAAATATCCGAAGATGGCGTAAAACAACTTATTACCTTTATGGTGATCAGTATATCAGGTTTGGTTGGTATGGGTGCTGTATGTTATGCACTCATAGCGGGGCACGGTGCTATTGCGGCATCTTTTTTTCTGCTGTTCATTAGTACGGCGTTATTTGAATCCTACCAGCGTATTAACGCTATTACATTGCAAGTGAATCACTATTTGCGAGTAGAAGTCGTTAGGACACTACTAACATTGGTTATCGGTGTCGGCTTAGTCTGGCTGGGTTATTCGTGGTTTGGTGCAATGGGTGGTGTTACGCTCGGGATTTTCATCACACTATTACTGGTTGGTGGGGCGAAGCGTTATTTACATGCCAACTGGAAAACAGTTGATTTAAATATTTTGAAGAAAATGCTAATATACGGTCTGCCATTAAGCTTATCATCTGTTTTGTTGGATGTGATCTACACATCGGATCGTTTGTTAATTGGATCGTTAATGAGTTATTCTGCTGCTGGACAGTATGCAGTAGCTTATAATATTCCGCACCAAATTCTGTTAATGATTATTAGCTCGCTTAACTTGGCTGCGTATCCGATAGTCGTAAGAGCTTTAGAACATGAAGGGCAAGAACAAGCAGAAACTAAACTAGAACAATACCTTCTGGTTTTGTTAGCAGGAGCATTACCTGCTGCGGTTGGGTTGGTGGGTATTAGCGGCTCGTTTCTGCCATTACTCTTAGGTCAGGAATTTGTGAGTGTATCACTCCAATTATTGCCGTGGATTTGTGTTGCTGTTCTGAGTCATTGTCTTTATTCTTTCTATATTTTCATGTCGTTTCAATTAGCAAAAAATACTACCGTAGCCATAAAAGTGGGGTTGCTGGGTGCTGTTATTAATATCCCGCTGAACTTATTGCTTATTCCTAAGTTTGGTTTAACAGGGGCTGTAAGTGCTTCTGCAATGGCTTATTTGTTGTGTATTGTTTATGGTTACTACTTAGGATTGAAAAACTTCCGATTACGGATTCCAGTTTGGGAATTGGGGAAGGTCTTTGTCGCAGTAACAATCATGTTTATAGCCATACGTTTTCTTAGTGATCAAGCCAATATCCAAACCGTACTGCTAAAAATTTTATTGGGCGGTTTTACTTATGCAGGAATGACGATTTTTCTAAATATTGGCAATGTAAATTCCTTATTGAAAAGTAAAATGGGAATATTAACATCCCGTTATTGGCGAGTAGCTTAGTTATGCCAACAATTCTGTATATTATAACCTCTTTAAGTGTGGGTGGAGCACAAAAGGCATTATTGAATCTGATTAATTCAGATGTTAGCCAGCGATTTAGTCCAGTGGTTGTCACATTAATGCCGACTCAAGGTTTACAGAATGCATTTAAAGAGTCAGGTATTCCTGTTGTTGAACTTAAAGCCAACAAAGCTCTATCATTATTATTGTTACCTTGGCATTTATGGCAATTGGTATCAACACTGAAGCCAAGCATTATTCATGGTTGGATGCATCATGGTAATATTTTGGCTGTATGTGCGTGGTTTCTTATGGGGCGTAAGCCTATGTTGTTATGGGGTATGCATCATACCCCTGAGAAAGATACATTTAAACGCTTACAACATGCTTTGGTTTTAACATTAGGTAAGTGGTTGTCACGATTCCCTGATAAAATTCTTTATGTCTCTAGGCGAAGCTTAGAACGTCATTGTGAATTGGGTTATAGCATGAATCGCTGTCAAGTATTAGCAAATGGAGTCGCAGTTCAAAAGCAAGATATTCACCAAGCTCGCTTTAATTTGCGTGCAGAATTAAATATTGCACCCAATGCGATAATCATTGGGAGTTTAACTCGCTTTGTTCCTGAAAAAGATATTCCCAATTTAATAGAAGCAATTCGTCGATTTCAGATGCTGGAGATGAATAATAATATTCATTTTTTATTAGCGGGTGAGGGTATGGATGCTTCAAATCCTCAACTTGTGCATTTATGTGCGACATTGCGTGACGCAGCATTGGTGCATTGTTTGGGTATTCGAGCAGATGCTGCGCGTTTGATTGCGGCACTGGATATAGCAACACTATCGTCCCGACGTGAAGCTTTTCCTTTATTCATTGCAGAGGCAATGGCAAGTGGGATTCCCTGTGTTGCCACGGATGTCGGTGATGAAGCAGAGGCTATTGGGCAAACAGGATTGCTTGTACCTAAAGAGAACCCAGAAAGATTGGCTTTAGCATGGAAGCAGATGTTAGCATTTTCTGACGCTCAGCTTCAGCAATACAGTGAAGCTGCGAAGCATCGTATACAGCAGTATTACAATATGGATATTGTGGTAGCTTTTTATAAAGAACTATTAAAAGATGCACAATAAAAGAGTGGTATATGAATTTCAAAGACTATAAGTGCTTAATCTTTTCCGATTTATATCGAATCACAAAAAAAATAACTTTATCCGCTTTAGTTTGGGAGGTTATTAGCAATACATCATTTCAATATAATTTCTGGATGCGTACATCGGCCTATAGTCGGCAAGCCGTCGTGTGGCGTTATAGTATTTATCCTTTGGCACGTTTTTTCTTATCACGCTTGAAATATAAACTGGGTATTTCAATACCTTACTACACCAATATTGGCTCTGGATTTTATATTGGGCACTTCGGTGGTATAGTTGTCAATGGTAGAAGTATTATTGGTAAAAATTGCAATATCTCTCATGGTGTCACTATTGGAATGGCAAATCGTGGGCGTAATAAGGGATATCCGCGTATTGGAGATAATGTCTATATTGGTCCTGGTGCCAAAATTATCGGATCAGTAACCGTGGGCAATAATGTGGCGATTGGCGCAAATAGTGTAGTTACTCATAATATTCCTGATAATGCTGTTGTTGTTGGTATGCCAGCCCGAATTGTTTCACATGAAGGTAGCACTGGTTATGTTGACAATACCGATTATGAGATATTAATAGCAACCAAATTAAAGTGAGTGATTATTATGGAAGACCAACGATTTATCTTCACTGTGTTTACCCCAACTTATAATCGAGCTAAAACCTTGCATCGTGTTTACGAAAGTTTATGTCAACAAACATTTCGTGATTTTGAGTGGCTAGTGGTGGACGATGGTTCAACGGATAATACTCGTGAGTTGATTGAACAGTGGCAAATGCAGGCTGATTTTCCTATTCGTTATCATTACCAGAAAAATCAACATAAAAAAGTAGCACATAATACGGGGATTAATTTAGCTCGTGGAGAGTTGTTTCTAACATTGGACAGTGATGATTCTTGTAAAGCCTATGCATTGGAATGTTTTTGGCAGCATTGGCAGGCGATTCCAGCTAATCAGCGATTGCATTTTAGTGCAGTAACTGCACTCTGCGAAAAAGAATCAGGGGTAATTGTTGGAAAACCTTTTCCTACTGAGTTAAATGGTGGATGGATAGATTCAGACAGTATTGAAATGGCTTACCGCTATGGCATGAAAGGTGAAAAGTGGGGGTTTCAACGTACTGATGTATTACGGCAATACCCATTTACACAAACTGATGTGGCAGGATTAATCCCTGAAAATGTGGTATGGGAAAAAATCGCAGAACATTACAAAACCCGTTTTGTAAATAAGGCATTGCGTGTTTATCATGATGGTAATGATCAAGTGATCCGTGCTAAACCACAACAAAATGCTTTGGGTCATGCGATTGCGTGCAAATCCATGTTAGAACACGGTGCGCGTTATTTTCACTATACACCATTACGGCTATTGGATATTGCGATCAGTTTTGTACGCTTTAATGCACATGCTCGGCAACAGCAAAATACACAGACCTGTCGAATTGAAGGCTTCATGCCACGCTTATTAGTTTGGAGCATGTTTCCCTTAGGTTATGCCCGTTATTGTTTTGATCAATATAAAGTTTTGGGGTAATAAGTGTTTTGGAATGAGTCAAAGCGATAGTCACTGAATAAACGATGTAATTTGTGTGCTACTGTTGCGCGACGAGCAAATTGGTGTAATGCCATTTTGCTCGAAATAGGGATAAGTTTAGATAATGTTTGGTACTCATCAGTGTCGATTTCATAAGGGTGCATGTAGAATACGCTGGTTTTAGGATTAAGATCACGGCCTAACCAACGTGTAAACCAGTAAGGGTAAATGCGGAAGTATCCACCACCCATGACAGGCAGACGTTTGCCGAAACAGTTACCAACACTCATGGGGTAACTATCAAGGCCGCGATCTTTGAGGCGTTGTAAGATGGAAGCATCAGCAAAGCCATAATCACCGCGTACTTGTGCAATCATGATGGAGGAATCATAAAGGATTCCCTGTTCTTTTAATGCATCACAGTACCAATCCAGAATATCATCACGAACCGAAAAGGTTGGGGCGCGAAATCCTAGTATTTTTTTGCCACTAATATCTTCCAAAATACCGACCGAACGCCGCATTTCTTCTCGAAATTGCGTTTCGGTTAAATCATAAATGCGACGATGACTATAGGAATGACAGGCTAATTCATGACCAGCTTCGACAATTTGTGTAACTAATGTGGGGAATTTTTCCGCGACCATTCCTTGTACGAAAAATGTACCTTGGATGCGATGACGTTCCACAATATCCAACAATCGCGTTGTATTATGCAGCACACGATGGGTTACTTCGCGATTAAAGTCATAAACAGATTGTTGCCAATCTTCGATATCTGCACTAAAAATCATGAGGTTATCCCTGTACGGTAGCCTGTTGTGGGTCTGTGAATTTGTGTTGAGGGTCACATGCTAAATACATGTCCCCTAAAATTTGCACAATCCGTGCTTCGGAAAAGTGTTGTAATGCGTGAGCGCGAGCCATTTCACCCATTTGTTGGCGTTGTTTAGGGTGTTGAATCATCCATAACATCCCATCTGCCAAGGTTTGCGGATCACCTAATGGTGTTTTGAAGCCTGTTTTCTGGTCAATAATGGCCTCACGGCTGCCCTTAACATCGGTACAGATCACGGGTTTACCGCAGGCCATTGGCTCAATCAATGCGCGAGGAATACCTTCGGCAAAAGATGTGAGTACACCCACATCAATACTCTGGTAAAAATACGGCATATTGTTGTCATAAGGGACTATTTCCACAACGTCCTGTAATTGCTGTTGTTGGACGCGTTCAGCAATGGCAGGTTGCAGATGGCCTTGTCCAATTAAGCGTACTTTAAATGCACGGGTTTTTTGTGTGAGTAATTGAATGGCATCTAAGAGCAATGCATGATTTTTAATGGGTTCAAAGCGTGCAACCATACCAAAAACAGTCACATTGCGTGTCTCATTAGGGGTAGGTTTGAATTTTTCCAGATCAATTCCATTCCCTAGGAAAATCATTTGTTTTTCGTCTAATAGGCGGTGTTGACGGGCTAATTCCATGTCTTCACGCAGTTGAAATAGTGAGTAACGCACGGTGTTTTTTAGCAGTTTTTCAATACCTAAATAAACACGACGCGCAAATGGACTGGTATTTTCTGCAATGCTATAGCCGTGGCTTTGGTAAATCCATACTAGGTCACGGTTAAAAAAAGCTAGGAAACGTCCCACTAAACCGGGTATGCCAAAATGTAAATGCACGGCATCATAGCCGCGTAAAGCGCGTTGCAAGTTCCATGCAGAACGCAGCAATTGCAGTGGGTTGAGACTGCGGTGCAATGTGGTTTCAATAACCTGCATTCCCTGTTCGCGCATCAAGGCTACTTCTTTTCCAGATGTACACAATATGTCCACCTGAAGTTTACCAGCATGACGCTGATTGAGTGCTTGAGCGCGGTGAAATACCAGAGCATAGGCGGAACTGCTGACGGTACAAACTTCTAATAACTTCATTGATTAAACCTTCAGTTATGCCGTGTAGACGACACATGGAGTGCTTGCTAGTAAAATTTATGCATCAAGGTGCGTGCTAAACCATCCATCACCATTTCAGGGGTATTGCGGATAACCCATGATGCGGCGGCTTGTATCCGAGAATGGTTGGGCTGATTGGCAGTAATTTTGAGCCGATAGTAGTAAATTTTGTGCACGCGATTCGCGAGTTTGAGTTTGAATTGATGCGGGTTGCTGCCTGCGGAAGAACGCCCCAGATTATAGGTTTTGCGTCCTGTTTCTCCGCAATATTCGACCATTTTCCATAGCATAGCTAAAAAGACATTGTGTTTTTTATAGTCGGTATGAATACCCGACCATGCACCGTACACTTCATCGGCACTTTCAAAGCTTACCGAGGATACAACAGGAATCCCATCCATATACCCGACAAAAATGTTCATTTGTTCAGAGCAATTAGCCAACAAATCAGTAAAGAAATGCTTCGGGTGGGGAAGGCTGCCAATATCGTGCAAACTCATGCGGTAAAGTTGATAAAATTCATCTAACAACTCAGGTGAGCGACCAACCGTGCTGGTGAATCCCCGTTTTAATGGGCGGCGGATATTTTTGCGGGTATTGGTTGATAAGCTATCCCAAACGGCTTCAACAGATGTCAATATGTCAACATTGAGTTCCACTTTGTCAGAGGTGTCGTGCAAACACGGGATATGATGCGTGGTGCGCAGTTCTAACCATTCAACGGAGGTATCAGCCAATGCATAACACAGGTTTTCAATGACTTGGCTGTAGTTTTTTGCTTGTGGTAGATCAGGAATAATACCTGTTTTATCAAAACCTGCCCCTAAGATAACGGTCTGTTTACCCAGCCAGTTTTTCTGTAGAAAAGCTGGGATCATTAATGGCTCTTGTCCATCTGTTGTGAGCGACAATTGAATCGCTTGTAGGTGAAAGGCTTGGGCGATAATTCGCCGAAATGCGGTCGATGAAAAAATACCCTTTTCACTAATAGGCGTTACGGTCGGTATTGTTGAGACTGAATCGGTTTGAATGATTACGTTCATAATACAATGGCTGCACTTTATTTTTGTCGGTCATAAACGCTAATTTGCATTATGTAGGTTTGATGCGGTTTGAGTGCTAGCATTGGCGGATTAGCGGAATATTTTCTTACTTAGGCGGACAACATCCTAGGGTTTTGTCCGCTTATCTAAAAAACTTCTACGAATGCTGTTTAATTCTTTGCGGTTGCGGGTGAGTGTTGGAAGATAAGCTAACAATAATTCATTTAGCTTGAACAGAGACGTTATGTTAACCCTTACTGATAAAAAAACCGCTGTCCGCCCTGTTCAGACCGGAAGCAATGTAGTCCCTTATGTTGCTCCTCCTACGGCTTTGCCAACGCCTGCACTCACAATTGAGGACATCTGGCGGCGTTTATGGCGCAATAAATGGATATTTTTGGTGACGGCATTGAGTGTCATGTTGGTGACGGCTTACATGACGTGGACAACAGTGCCAACCTACCGCGCGGGTGCGACGATACAAATCGAAAAAGATGGGGTGAAAGTTGTCAACTTTGGCACAGTGGATGCGAATGGACCTAATTTAGGCGTGGATGATCCCTTCTTTCGCACACAATATGAACAACTTAAAAGCCGTAAACTAGCTGAAATCGTAATTAAAAATTTAAATC
>CAZTUZ010000060.1:0-13653 GCA_964617055.1 uncultured Thiothrix sp. | reverse complement strand
AACGGTACGGTTTGTTTGCGCCATCGGACACGATGTAGCAACCAAACTCACCCTTAGGGTGTTCAATCGCGGCATAAGCTTCACCGACAGGTAATTCATAACCTTCGGTCATTAACTTGAAGTGCTTAATTAAGGCTTCCATATCATGCTTCATATCGGCACGTTTCGGTGGAGCGACCTTGCTATCTTCCAGCATGACCGGACCTGAGTTTTTGCGTAACCAGTCAACACATTGTTTAATAATGCGGTTGGACTGACGCATTTCCTCAATACGCACCAAATAGCGGTCGTAACTATCGCCATTCACGCCCACAGGAATGTCGAAATCAACTTTATCGTAAGCGGCGTAAGGTTGCTTCTTGCGCAAATCCCATTCCACCCCCGAACCGCGCAACATTGGTCCCGTGAAACCCAGTAATTGCGCCCGCTCAGGAGAAACGACACCAATACCGACCAGCCGTTGTTTCCAAATACGGTTATCAGTCAGTAACGTCTCGTATTCGTCCACACAGGCGGGGAAACGCTGGGTAAAGTCGTCTAAGAAGTCGAGTAATGTGCCATCACGATTGCGATTCAAACGCTTTAAGTCAGCCTCTGAACGAAAACGTGAGGTTTGGTATTGCGGCATTGCCTCCGGCAAATCACGGTAAACGCCACCCGGACGGTAATAGGAAGCGTGTAAACGTGCACCCGAAACCGCTTCATACGCATCCATTAAATCTTCACGCTCACGGAAAGCGTACAAGAACATGGTCATCGCACCCACGTCCAAACCGTGTGCCCCAATCCACAATAAATGGTTGAGAATACGGGTAATTTCGTCGAACATAGTGCGAATATATAAAGCACGTTCTGGCGGAGTAATACCAAGCATTTTCTCAATCGCCAAAATATAACCGTGCTCGTTGCACATCATGGAAACGTAATCCAGACGATCCATGTAGCCAATGCTTTGGTTATACGGTTTGCTTTCGGCGAGTTTTTCTGTGCCACGGTGCAACAAACCAACGTGTGGGTCTGCACGCACAATGGTTTCGCCATCCATTTCCAGAATTAAGCGCAACACACCATGCGCGGCCGGATGCGCTGGACCAAAGTTCAGCGTAAAGTTACGAATTTCAGGCATTATTGACGCTCCTCTGTTGAGGGGAAGCGTGAGTCGTCACGGATAATACGCGGCACTAACACGCGAGGATCAATCGTGACAGGTTCGTACACCACCCGCTTTTGTTCCGCATCGTAGCGCATTTCAACCTGACCAATTAATGGGAAATCTTTACGGAAAGGATGACCGACAAAACCATAGTCAGTCAGAATACGCCGTAAGTCGGGATGGCCGTTAAATAGAATCCCAAATAAATCAAAGGCCTCTCGCTCATACCAATTAGCAGATGGCCAAACCTCCACTAAGGATGAAATCACTGGGAAATCATTGCTTTCGCACCATGTCCGCAACCGAATACGACAATTATTGGTAATGGACAACAAATGAATCACCACCGCAAAGCGTTTACCGGTAAATTCTGGCTGTTCATCCACGGCATCAAAATCAAACGGGTCAACACTTTGTCCGGCCTGCACCGCACGACTAAAACCGCTACGGGTCGCTGTGGTCACATCCCACTCCGCATCACCGTAAGTGAGGTAATCTACCCCACACAAATCGGTCAATTGCGTAAAAGCCAGTTTTTCATCATGACGTAAAAAACGCGCCACTTCCAACCAATGTTCGGCCGTCACTTCCAGCGTTAATTCGCCCAAAGCCAGCGTTGCATTCTGTATCTTGCCAACAAGACTTTGTTGAAGATGACTGCTGATAAATTCGAGTTTCGTACTCATACTCTACCGCGCTATGGTGTTGGTTCGACGGATTTTGTTTTGTAACTGGATAACCCCATACATCAGAGCCTCGGCAGTAGGTGGGCATCCAGGAACATAAATATCAACAGGAATAATGCGATCACAACCGCGCACCACGGCATAGGAATAATGGTAATACCCTCCACCATTCGCACACGACCCCATCGAAATTACCCAGCGAGGCTCGGCCATTTGATCGTAAACCTTGCGCAATGCGGGAGCCATTTTATTGGTCAATGTCCCCGCCACGATCATCACATCAGATTGGCGCGGACTCGGACGGAACACAATACCGAAACGGTCAAAGTCATAACGCGATGCACCAGCTTGCATCATTTCCACCGCACAACAAGCCAGACCGAAAGTAACTGGCCACATTGAACCAGTACGCGCCCAGTTAATCAATTTATCAGCGGTGGTCGTGACGAAGCCCTTTTCCAGAATGCCTTCTATTCCCATTCCAGTGCTCCTTTTTTCCACTCATAGATGAAACCAACGATCAAAATGCCCAAGAAAATGCCCATCGCCACCAAACCGAAAACACCGATTTGATCTAACACAACAGCCCACGGGAACAAAAAAGCAATTTCAAGATCGAAAATGATGAAGAGAATGGCAACAAGGTAATAACGCACATCAAATTGCATTCGTGCATTGCCAAATTCGGGGAAACCACACTCAAACGGGGAATCTTTCGCAGAATCAGGACGACGTGGCCCTGCCAATAAACCTAAGCTTAGCAATACTGTTGCTAAAGCAAGCCCTACCCCCAAAAAAACGAGGATCGGAAGATATTCTCCTAGCATATCCACTCCTGGTGCAACAAGCGTCACGACTCACAGCGCATGGGCAATCTTTGCCTAATGCCTCGCTATCAGCCGCACATCACGATGTATGAGCCACAAATCCGCCATTCGCTAGGTGGATTTGGCGGCTACTTTACCAACCTCTTTCTATAAAAGCAAAAAGCTCGTTACCTTTCGATAACGAGCTTTTTTTATCATTGGTACCGACGGCCGGACTCGAACCGGCACAGCTTGCGCCACTACCACCTCAAGGTAGCGTGTCTACCAATTCCACCACGACGGCAACTAACTTTAGGAGGCGCATGATACCGTACTAAACGTCATTTTGCACGGCTTTTTCACCCTTGCGACTATTTTTTATTCTCACTAGCCGAAGTCGCTGGTACATCACTATCACTAGTAGTGCCACTAGGTGTTGTGCTAGCGGGGGCAGCGGGAACGTCACCATTAGCAGGTGTCACGGGAGCACTTTGCTGAGGTGCAGGGGTGCTATCCATGATGCTACTGCTGATTGGCAACGCCTTACCTGTAGCTAGAAAAGCCAAAGCAATGCAGTTTACGAAAAAAACTGTTGCCAAAATGGCTGTTGTACGGCTGAGGAAGTTAGCAGCACCACGCGCCCCAAAGACAGTACCTGATGCGCCACTACCAAATGCAGCACCAGCATCAGCCCCTTTACCTTGCTGCATCAGAACCAGCACGATAATGCCCACCGATACAACGATTTGAACGATCAATAGAATGTTATACAGCATAATGTTTTTATTAACCTTGTTGACCAGCTTCGCAGATAGCCAAGAACTCTTGCGCATTTAAAGACGCGCCGCCGATCAGACCACCATCAATGTCTGGCATTGCAAATAATTCGGCAGCATTAGAACCTTTGACGCTACCGCCATATAAAATCTGAACTTTCTCTGCAACAGATGCATCCAGTTCCGCAATTTTACCACGAATAAAGGCATGAACATCTTGTGCTTGTTGTGGTGTTGCAGTCTTACCCGTACCAATCGCCCACACAGGTTCGTAAGCAATCACCGCATCAGCCAATGCCGCTACACCTTCCAAAGTGATAACAGCATCCAACTGACGCGCAACGACCGCTTCAGTAATGCCCTGTTCACGCTCTTCTAGGGATTCTCCCACACAAAGAATAGGGGTCAAACCCTGCTTACGCGTTGCTGCGAACTTGCGTGCAGTATCATCATCTTTCTCGCCATACAAGGCTCGACGTTCAGAATGACCCACAATCACGCAAGTGCAGCCAAACTCTTTTAACATAGGAGCGGAAACCTCACCCGTAAATGCTCCAGAATCTTGTTCGGATACGTCTTGCGCACCCAAAGCGATGGAACTATTTGCGAGTAAATCCTGCGTCATTGGAAGGTAGACATACGGTGCACAAACAGCCACACCAACCCGATTTAAGTTGGTAGCACCCGCCAGAATGCCCTTTAATAAGGTTTCAATACTGGCTTTTGAGCCATTTAATTTCCAGTTGCCTGCAACCAATTTTCGACGCATGATTTCCCATCTCCTTCAAACAAGGGCGAAAGATTACCTGCATAACTTAAGGAAATCAATCTTCCCAACAGACTGTGAGAATCCCCAGAATCCTTATACAGCCGCGCGTACTGCGTTTGCGATTTCTTCGGCGTAAGTGTAGGTTTCTTTTTCACATTCTCCTTCCACCATGACACGAATCAATGGTTCTGTACCAGAAGGGCGTAATAACACACGTCCACGACTACCTAATTGCTGTTCTACTTGACGCACGGCTTCTTGAATAGCCGTTGATTTTTCCAAGTTTATTTTTTTAGCAATTCGTACATTGATTAACGTTTGCGGGTATTTAGACATGACTTGCTTTAATTCAAATAAAGACTTACCCGTGTCTAACATTGCATGCAACACTTGTAATGACGCAATAATACCATCTCCCGTTGCAATGTGGTCGCGCACAATAATATGCCCTGATGATTCACCACCTAATGAGCAGGCATTGGCATTCATTTGTTCCAAGACATAACGATCGCCAACTTTAGCACGATAAAACGGCACATCCATTGCTTGAATGGCTTTTTCCAAACCAAGATTGCTCATGAGCGTTCCAACAACACCAGCCTGTAATAAGCCTTTTTGGTAACGGTGCTGGGCAATAATTGCCAAAATTTCATCGCCATCAACCGTATTACCATACTGATCCACCATGATCAGACGGTCGCCATCGCCATCTAAAGCGATACCTAAATCAGCACGGTAATGGACAACAGCAGAACTCAAAGCATCGACATGGGTTGCCCCACATTTTTCATTGATGTTGATCCCATCGGGCACATTAGCAATTGGGAATACTTCAGCCCCTAATTCACCCAACACATCAGGGGCAACGTGATACGTCGCACCGTTGGCACAATCCACCACAATGCGTAACCCTTTTAATGACACATCATTGGGGAGAGCGCGTTTACAAAACTCAATGTAACGTCCTGCGGCATCTTTTGCACGTTCCACCCGACCCAGTTGATCAGAAGGCACTGTCACAAAATCTTTATCCAACCAACTTTCGATTTCTTCTTCCACAACATCGGGTAATTTTGTGCCATCCCCTGAGAAAAACTTCACCCCATTATCATCGTAAGGGTTATGCGACGCGCTAATCACAATCCCTGCGGAAGCACGAAAGGCGCGTGTTAGATAAGCCACAGCAGGGGTTGGCATGGGGCCCAATAAACGAATATTCACCCCAGCCGCCACTAAACCTGCTTGCAGTGCGGACTCCAACATATAGCCGGAAATGCGTGTGTCTTTACCAATCAACACCAGCGGATGACCATTATTTGCCAGTACTTTACCCGCCGCCCAGCCCAGTTTGAGCACAAAATCCGGTGTCATTGGAAAGTTACCAATTTTCCCCCGTACACCATCAGTACCAAAATATTTTCTTGCCATATTCCCTTGGAACCTCAATTTGTTATCGTCGACAGACTGCTTGTACGATTCTCATCGCATCAACCGTTGCCTTTACATCATGCACACGAATAATACTTGAGCCTTTCATGGCGGCAACCACAGCTGCTGCGATGCTCCCATGTAACCGTTCATCGATAGAACAATCACCCAGTAATTTCCCAATCATAGATTTACGCGAGACCCCTACCAATAATGGTAATTTAAGATCCAAGAATGTATCCAAGCCTCGTAATAACGCTACGTTGTGCTCTAATGTTTTGCCAAATCCAAAGCCAGGATCAAGAATCAGGCGACTACGGGTAATTCCCGCCCGCTCACAGGTAGCAATACGCTCTGCAAAAAACTGGTATACGTCCCCAATAACATCCTTGTATTGTGGACTATGCTGCATACTGCGTGGTAAGCCCTGCATGTGCATCAAGCAAATCGGTACACTGAGCGTAGCACAGATTTCCAAGGCATCGGGTTCTTGTAAGGCGCGTACATCATTGATTATATTTGCCCCAGCATTAACGGCTGCTAACATTACGCTTGGCTTGCTGGTATCAATAGAAATCGCCACATCAAAACGAGCACGAATCGCCTCAATCATTGGCACTACGCGCTCTAGCTCTGTCGCAGCATCAACAGCCTTGGCCCCTGGTCGCGTTGACTCACCGCCAATATCAATAATGTCCACACCATCACGCAACATTTGCTCGGCATGTCGCAAAGCGGCATCCAACACATGGTAACGCCCACCATCAGAGAATGAATCCGGTGTTACATTCAAGATACCCATCACCTGTACCGTATTGGGTATTAATTGCCAGCCCATCAATATCCTCCTGCCATAACGCAAAAGGCGTGGAAACCGCTACTGCTATTTCCACGCCTCATTACTTTGCCTAACTTAAATAAACGCAACTTTACTCAATTAATGCAAACCTGCTGCCCCACCGATAACACCATTATCGCCATCAGTGTTTTTACCGTCACTAACACGCGCCTTAGACGAAGCACCTTTACCGCCATGCGATGAATCATCATCTGTCCAATCCGCAGGTGGTGGTGGTTCTTCACCACGCATAATCGCCTCAACTTGATGACGATCAATGGTTTCGTACTTCATTAAGGCATTTGCCATTGCATGCAAAATGTCCATTTTTTCGGTCAGAATGCGTTTCGCCCGTTGATAGTTACGATCAATTACTTGGCGAATTTCGCTGTCAATCGCATGAGCGGTTTCATCCGACATGTGTTTGTGTTGCGTAACGGCACGCCCTAAGAACACCTCACCTTCGTCTTCCGAGTAAGCTAATGGCCCCATGCGATCTGACAAACCCCATTTCGTCACCATATTACGCGCAATATCCGTAGCACGTTCGATGTCGTTGGAAGCACCCGTGGTTACTTTGTCAAAACCGTAGATCAATTCTTCCGCAATACGCCCACCATATAGGCTTGAAATCAAGCTTTCCAAGCGCTGTTTGCTGTAGCTTAAGCGGTCTTCTTCCGGCAAATACATGGTCACACCCAAAGCACGACCACGCGGAATAATACTGACTTTATACACAGGGTCATGATCAGGCACATTCAAACCCACAATTGCGTGACCTGCTTCGTGGTACGCTGTCATGAGTTTTTCTTCCTCCTTCATAACCATGGATTTGCGTTCCGCACCCATCATGATTTTGTCTTTGGCTTTTTCAAACTCAATCATGTCAACGGTACGCTTATTTGCACGCGCCGCAAACAATGCCGCCTCATTAACCAAGTTCGCCAAATCCGCACCAGAGAACCCTGGCGTACCACGCGCGATCAATGCAGGTTTCACATCATCACCCAATGGCACTTTACGCATGTGAACCTTCAAAATTTGTTCACGACCACGCACATCTGGTAATGGCACAACCACTTGGCGGTCAAAACGACCAGGACGCAACAAAGCGGCATCCAACACGTCAGGACGGTTGGTCGCAGCAATCACGATAATGCCTTCACTGCCTTCAAAACCATCCATTTCCACCAGCAATTGGTTTAAGGTTTGCTCACGTTCATCATGACCACCACCTAAACCCGCACCACGTTGACGACCCACTGCATCGATTTCGTCAATGAAGATAATGCAAGGCGCGTGCTTTTTCGCCTGCTCAAACATATCGCGCACACGCGACGCACCAACACCGACAAACATCTCAACGAAATCCGAACCGGAAATGCTGAAAAACGGTACTTTCGCCTCGCCCGCAATGGCTTTTGCCAGCAAGGTTTTACCTGTACCCGGTGAACCAACCATCAACACGCCGCGTGGAATTTTGCCACCCAACTTTTGGAATTTACCTGGGTCACGCAAGAACTCGACTAACTCGCCCACTTCTTCCTTGGCTTCATCACAACCAGCAACGTCATTGAAATTCACTTTCACTTGATCTTCGGTCATCATGCGGGCGCGGCTTTTACCGAAGGACATCGCCCCACGACCACCGCCACCGCCTTGCATCTGGCGCATGATGTAAATCCACAAACCAATAATCAGCAGGAAAGGCACCCAACTAATCACAATGTCCCAAAAAATGGAACGCTCTTCTGGCTTGCTAGCTTGAAACTTCACATTATACTTCACCAAATCATCCACTAACTTCGGATCATTGGGTGGGCTGTACGTCACAAACTTATCGCCACTGCTGGTTGTGCCAACAATGGTTTGCCCTTTAATTTCGACATCCTTTACCGCACCATTGTGTACGTTATTCAAGAAGTCTGAATAAGGTACGGAAGTTGCTGGTTGGGTGGGCACGCTGAACTTACTGAACACCGCAATCAAAACAAATGCGATAACAGCCCATATCAGTAAATTTTTGGTTAGATCGTTCAAGTGAATTCTCCACTATCAACTGTGGTGTTACCCGTATGTAACACCTTATGCTCGCATATTACAACACAAAACCCTGCGCAAGCACATAAACTTCCCGACTACGGGGTCTTGATGCGGCTGGTTTGCGTATTTTCACCGTTTTAAAATGAGCGCGGACTTCGCGTAAATACGCCTCCGAACCATCACCCTGAAACAGTTTCACCAGAAAAGTTCCTTGTGGCTTTAATACTTGTCGAGCCATGTCCAAAGCAAGCTCGCACAGATGAATGGCACGCGGCTGATCGACGGCATCGACTCCACTCATATTGGGTGCCATATCTGAAATCACAAGGTCAGCTTTTTCTTCCCCTAACAAATTAAGGATTTCTGCCAATACCTCATCATCACGAAAATCACCTTGAACAAATTCGACAAACGGTAAAGGGTCAATCGCCAGAATATCGCTCGCCACGACTCGCCCCTTACGCCCGACCAACGTTGTGGCATACTGACTCCACCCACCAGGGGCTGCACCCAAATCCACCACCTTCATGCAGGGTTGTAAAATACGGTCCTTTTCCTGAATTTCCTTTAACTTATAAACCGCACGAGAACGATAGCCCTCTTGCTGTGCTTTTTTAACATACTCATCACTAAAATGTTCACCTAACCAACGTTGACTGCTTTTGCTTCTTGCCATGCTAACGTTTCACTCATTAAACTTCGCAAATTTACGGAAGCGTATCATGGAATCGACCTCAACATTGACAGAAACTCAGAAAAAACGCCTGCGCACCCGCGCTCACGACCTCAAACCTGTGGTTATAGTGGGGCAACACGGCTTAAAACCTACCGTACTGGAAGAAGTTACCAACGCCCTTGATTATCATCAACTGATCAAAGTTAAAATCAATGTTGGCGACCGCGAATTACGCGACGAAATGATCGGTCAAATCACCCAACACAGCCAAGCTGCTTTGGTACAACGAGTAGGTAATGTCGCCATTCTCTATCGCCGTAACCCAGATCGCCCTGATATTTTCAAAGAATCTATTTAACATTCATACATTAACCGTCACGCATAACGCTAATAACAATGAGCAAACCAACGACGCGCCAAGGGCAGATCGAACACATCCTGCAACAACTCTCGCACGAACAACTAGCAGCGTTCGTGCGTGAAAAAGCCTTACACGACGCTGATTTCCGCGACACATTACTGATTTGTTTTGCGGATTTACTCAGCGGCGACGAACCTGCTGAACCCAAATACCGACAAATGCTCAGTGATATGGTGGTACGTCACGCCAATAGTGATGGTTACATCAATAACGCCAGTGCAGAACGTCTAACCGACGCAATCCACAAATTACTGGATTCAGCGCGAAAGGCCACAACACCGACCCGTGAAACCATCGACTTGTGTTTAGCCGTGATTGCCACGTTGCCACGCCTGATTGAGCAAATGGAAGACAGCGACAACCAAGCTTATCAACTCATGCGCACCGCCTGCACAACGTTGTGGGAATGCTCCAGCACCTTGTCGGAAACCCGCCAACAACAATTGTTCGAGCGCGTGTTGCAAGAGTATGGCAATCCACTTTATGTCGAACTCGATCTTGATAGCTCACTACTGTCACTGCTTAAAGATTGGTCGCGCGACAAGCCGCTCCGTCAAGCAGCGTGTTTGCGTCAATTGCAGCACTTATTAAAGATCACCACGCATGATCATTGGCGTAAAAACTACTTGTTGGAACAAACCAATACCTTGATTACTTTCTGGAAACGCACTTAGCTACGGCATAACCAGTTGCGTCATGGCTTGCCAAGGAGCTTGAACCAACAACGGGTGTGCGGACGGTTTTAACCAAGCCAACACGTCCTGCACCCGATCTTTTGCCATTGCCGTGCAACCTGATGTGGGGGTTGCGGGATCAAACCAGACATGCAGGAAAATAGCACTGCCGAACCCCACGGTAATCGGGTCAGTATTGTGGTTAATTACTAATCCGTATTCGTAACGTTGATCTGTACGGCGCATACGCTCAAACGATGACCAATGGTTTTGCGGATCATTGGCCTGATTCGCAGGTAAAGTACGCCACTGGTTGTAATCAGGCGAATCCACTGCATCCACGAAATAATCGTAATCGCTTGCCACGCGGTATGGCATTTGCCAGCGTTGGGGTGCTTGCAGCGCGTAACCAAAGCTTGTCCCCAAGCTAAAAATACCCGCTGGAGCTTTACCATCCCCCTCTTTTTTTAGGGTTGCAAAGGCAGTTTGGCTAACATGGTGCAACCCCAAACCCCACGCCATACCCTTACGCCCCAACCGCACGGGGATGCTTTCACCCACCACTTGCCAGCGATTGTGCTGTTTTTCTAAACGCAATAACTGCCCTGCTGTCGCATTCCAATCGTTACTCGTCACCCACAATACTTGGCTTGTTTCAGGTGGTAATCCGAGCCGCGTGAGAGTTTGTTGTGCCAACACCGCAGGCGGTGGCGCATAACCTAACGCCCCAAACAAACCGAATCCGACTGCCAGTAATGCGATGACAAAATAATGCTGCCATTGCTTAATCATGCTGCATTCTCCCCGAAAATAAACTGGCGGTTAGAATCATGCCCGCCCCCACCCATTCACGCCATTCCAAACGCTCTTGGGTTAAGAAATACGCTGCGATTGCCGCAATAATCAATTCAAACAGAAAAATAACGCTGGACTGACTGGCGGGAATCCGCGCCACGCCATATTGCACGGTATACGTCACCGTACCGATTGCCACCGCCAATCCAATGACCAACCACCAAACTGACGCACCATAATCCCCCCATGCTGTTGGATTAGGATGCAGCCACAACCCAACAGCGGTTAAAGCGGCGACCCCTAACCACACTGCCACGGTTTTTACACTATCCGTTGCGTGATGCCCCAGCCGCCGTCCTGCAACAATGCTCAAAGCAAACGTGACACCCGCTGATAACCCCAACCATTCGGCACGATTAGCAGGCAATGGCAAACCGCTTTGTGGCTGCCACAGCATCACCATTGCGCCACCTAATGACAGTAAAATAACCCACCACCCTAAAGCAGTTAAACGTTCCTGCAAGAGTAAACGCGCCAGCAAGACCGTCCACAAAGGCGAAAGGTAAAACAGCAATAGCACCCGCATGACTTCGCCTTCCAACACGCCGAGCACATACCCGACATTACTCCATCCCGAAGCTAAGCCAAGCACCATCAACCATAAAGCGTGCTGCCGTGCCTGCCACACCTCACGCGCATACCACCAACCCACCAACACCAACGGCAAGCTGTATGCCAAACAGGTTGCGGTTAAACCATCAACCCCCTGTTCCGCTAATAAGCGAAACGGATACCAAAACAACCCCCATAACGTAGCGGAATAAAACAAGCACGCCAATGCAATGGCATGAGGGATACGCGGCTGTTGCATAATGCGACTACTCCGTTAGCACGATGGCATGACTCACCAATTGGTGAACACTCAGCACTTGTTCGCGTTCAAAGCCGTAATACGGTAGCACTTGGCTGAACTGGGTTTTGCAAATCGCACACATAGCAGCCATGTGCGTCACACCCTGTTGCTGGGCGACATAATGTAAGGCTTCCATGCGCGGTTTTGCCCCTTGCACCCGTAATGCCAGCAAGTCATCGGTTAATAAACCGCCACCGCCGCCACAGCAAAAGGTTGCGTCATGCGTCGTGCCCTGCGGCATTTCCACAAAACGATTGCACACCGCTTGAATGACTTGACGCGGCAAGGTGAATTGCCCGCCCATTTCATCACCCATATTACTGCCGCGAGCCACATTACACGAATCATGCAGGGTTATAACCTTATCGTCATTGGCGGACTTATCGAGGGTCAATTTACCCTGCTGAATGGCATCCCACGTTATTTCCAAAATGTGTTGCGGAAACGGATAACGCGCATCCAAAAAATCAAACTCACCCGTTAAGGTTTGCAAAAAATTATACGCCACCCGCCACGCATGACCGCATTCACCAAACACAATGCGCTTCACCTTAAGCTGAATGGCAGCATCACGAATCCGCAATGCCAAATCGCGCATATTCTCGAAGCTGCCAACAAATAAACCGAAATTTGCCGCTTCCGACGCATACGAGCTAATCGTCCAGCTAATCCCCGCTTGGTGAAACACCTTGGCGTAACCAATTAAACCATCGACATGCGGCTCGGCAAAAAAATCCGCCGACGGGGTAATCAATAACACCTCCGCCCCGACTTCATCCAAAGGAAACCGAATGCGTACTCCCGTTTCGAGTTCAACATCCTCCTCCAACCCTGCCAACGTATCGCGTAAGGCAGGTTCAGGCAGACCTAAGTTATTCCCGATCTTTTTAACCTTACCAATAATCTCATTTGGGTATTTTTGCCCTAAACCAATGTGATTGAGAATTTCACGCGCAGCCATTGAAATCTCTGCGGTATCAATACCTATCGGGCAATACACCGAACAACGGCGACATTGCGAACATTGATGATAATAAGTGTACCAATCTTGAATCACTGCCTCGGTTAAATCCACCGCACCGACTAACTTAGGAAAATACTTACCTGCAAACGTAAAATACCGTTGATACACTTTGCGTAATAAATCCTGCCGTGCCACTGGCATGTTTTTTGGGTCGGCTGTTCCCAAAAAGTAATGGCATTTATCGGTACACGCCCCGCATTTCACGCAACCATCCAAATACACTTGTAATGCCCGCGAACGTGCTTTTAACGCTGCCAACTTTTCCAAAGCACGCGCTTGCCAATTTGGAACTAACTCACCCGCATTAAAATCCGTGGGGTAGTTCAAAGCTTGTTGAAACTCAACTTTCGCTTTAGCAGGCACGAATCCTTTGCTGGCATCCACTTGTAAAATCGGAATAATAGCATAACCCGTACCCGATAATGCAGGTGCAACAACTTTATTCATGGTACACCTCGTTTATCCACCTGATTGCGCGTGGGGCTAAAAAACACAATCGGTGCATGTAATAACTTGCTCACAGGGAAAATCAGCATTAATAATATGACCAGACATAAATGCAACCACACTAAAGGATTCGCTGGCAAATAATAGGCTTCATTAAAAAACCATAAGACGTGTAAGCTACTAAAGAATAATTTAACTTGCACC
>CAZTUZ010000059.1:0-13919 GCA_964617055.1 uncultured Thiothrix sp. | reverse complement strand
ATAAACCAACCATTTAAAATTCGTCGCAATCAGTAACATAAACCGATTCTCCGGTTGTAGTTCAATAATACGCAAACGATCCAAGTGTGCAAGATAGCGAATCACTTGTGTGTCACTAAACTCATAACGGTTGGTAATATCTGCCAGACTCCAACGATTCAACACGCAAACCGTCACCAATAACAAGTGTAAGTCATCAGCGATTTCTTTTTCCTGCGAATAACTCAATTCGCTAATGGGTTTGTTATGCTCGGTACGCATTTCGCGCACCAGATCAGAAATTTCCAAATCCATTAAATTACAAATCGCATCCAAACGTTGCAATGAGAGGTTATTCTCTGAAAACAATCGCTTAACGCTTGCTTCTGACAAATCCAAATGCAGCGCAACATCCTGATAGGTTTTATTGTGACGCTTGAGCAGCTTTTTCAGCGTGTGTAATAAGTCGGTGGTTTGTGGCATGGCTATTCACGTCGTTGTTAGCAATCTCGCCACATTATAATAGGTTATCGATTGGAAAAATGCCGTTATGGCAGATTAAATAGCTCCGCCATAACTTACCTGTCATCTACTAGGCAGAATCACTTTTTGCTGGCTTTTTTCTTAGCCGTTTTTTTTACCTTGGGTTTACTGGTAATGGCTTTATCCAACGCGGTCAATTCCGAAGCGGTGTAATACATTTCGTCATCTGCCGTGGTGGTATTAGGGTCAATACTGATCGAACTGGGATACCCATAAGTCACATCGTATTCCACATCAATACGCGCCGATTTATCCTCAATCGCCTTGCGAATCACTTCAAACAAGCCCTCGACCGTCACCGCGTCGGTAATGCGTTCCCACGGTAACAAGGTTTTTTCGGGCAAAAGATACGCCGTCTGCACACGGTTATGCTGCACCTCAACCGCAATCGGTTTGCGGTATTCGGCTGTACAAAAACACGAACGCTGCAAGGTATAGCTGTAATGCTCCGGCTGTTTTTGTCGCCACTTGGTTTCAGCAGCTAACAAATCGCGATTCGCCATGAAATACAGTTCCGATGCAGTGTTATTGCTCGGCTTATTGGGCGAACTACCAACTGAAACCACCCCTGGCAGGTTCACACCAGAGGTCACACACCCACTCACACCTAAAGCACACAATGCCACTAATACTAATTGTTTCATTATCTTAGCCCTCACAATCACAGTAACCAGTCAGACTCAGCACAAGCCATAAAGTTCAATGAACCTGAAAAACGAGCATTTATCGCTGTGTTACTTGTCTATATGGTTAGTTGCATTCGCCGCTGGCTGTGGTGTAATCCGCTGTTTCGTTGGATTCAGGAGTTTTCCGGTGTATCAAGGGTTGGCACAGCGTCTTCGCGCAATCGAAACACATCAACTTCAGCCACAACTGCGCAATGCTCGTACAGGGTTGGAAAAAGAAAGCTTGCGCGTTAATCAGCAAGGGCGTTTGTCGCAAACCGACCACCCAGCCGTGTTAGGTTCGACCCTAACACACCCGTGGATTACCACCGATTACGCCGAATCCTTATTGGAATTAATTACTCCACCACAGGAACGCGCCGCGCAGTCGCTGGATTTTCTGCTGGACATTGAAACCTTCGTTTACCAGCATTTGGGCGACGAATTATTGTGGACGACCAGTATGCCGTGCGTCTTGGCGGGGGAGGATGACATTCGCATTGCCGAATATGGTTCATCCAATGCCGGACGCATGAAACACGTTTACCGCCAAGGTTTAGCCTCGCGTTATGGCAAAACCATGCAAGTGATCGCGGGGATTCATTTTAATTACTCGTTCGACGAAGCGTTCTGGCAACCGTGGCAAGCCGTGCAAGGCGATACGCAAAGCTTACGCGCCTTCCGTGATGCACAATACATGGCTTTGGTGCGCAATTTACAGCGTTACGGATGGTTAATTATCTACCTATTCGGTACATCCCCCGCCATTTGCAAAAGCTTTTTAGGCGGACGCACACCACCTACTGGCATGGAAACCTTCAACGAGCACACGCTCTACGAACCGTTTGGCACATCATTACGCATGGGCAATATCGGTTACACCAACAGCAAGGAAGACAAAAACGGCGTGAAAGTGTGTTACAACACGCTGGAAACCTACATTGCCAACTTACGCCACGCCATCAACACGCCTTGCCCTGAATATGAGGCGATTGGTGTGGCAGTTGACGGCGAATACCGCCAGTTAAACACCAATATTCTGCAAATCGAAAACGAATATTACAGCACCGTGCGCCCTAAACAGCCATTACAGGGTTTGGAAAAACCCACCGACGCGCTGGAAAAACGCGGCATTGCCTATGTGGAACTGCGTTCGATTGATGTGAATGCGTTTGAACCCGCCGGACTCAGCCGCAAACAACTATTTTTTCTTGAAACCTTCATGCACTTTTGTTTGCTGCAAGACAGCCCCTTTGTCACAGCGGAAGAATTTGCCGCGATCAACCACAACCAAATGCACACCGCGCATCACGGACGTGACCCACACGCGCAATTGAACTGGTTCGGTGACAGCGTTTCCTTGCAACAAAAAGCGGCGGAAGTGTTGGAAGCCATGCAGCCCGTCGCGGAATTACTCAACCAAGTGCATAATGAAACCTGTTACACCCAGTGTCTGAGCAGCCAAGTTGCGTTGGTGACAAACCCAGACCTAACCCCATCGGCACGGATGTTGACAGAGATGCGCCAACACAATGAATGCTTTTTCGAGTTTGCATGGCGCAAATCCCTAGAACATCGGGCGTATTTCCTGCAACGCCAGCTTGCACCAGAACTGGAACAAACATTCCGACAAATGGCACAAGACTCGATTTCGCAACAAAAAACGCTGGAAGCCGCACCACAGCTAGACTTTGGCACATTCTTACAGGCGTATTTTGCGGGAAATCTGCCGCCTAGAAAAAATTAACAGCATAATCATCCGATTTTAGTTACCAGCGACGAAAAACTGGAGTAAACTGACACTAACTTGCCTGATCCTTATGGTGAATTACCGTGCGCTTTGCCCTTGATGCCCGCCCACGACTTCCTAGAGGTTTCAAAGCGCGTAACTTATCGGGTCAATGTGACCGATCGTTATCAGGTAATTCGTGTGTCTGTTTACCTCCTAACGTATCTCCCTAACAGCGCACGATTTTACGAGACGACATACAGTGAATATCTACGTTGGTAATCTGCCCTACAAAATCACCGATGCTGACCTGCGCGAATTGTTCGCGGCTTATGGGGATGTATCAAGCGTTAGCATGGTTAAAGACAAAATGACAGGGCAATCCAAAGGCTTTGGCTTTGTCGAAATGCCGAACGCTGCCGAAGCTACAGCCGCTATCCAAGGGCTGAACGAGAAAGCGGTACAAGGACGCAACATCAAAGTTAACAAAGCAAAACCACGCGAAGATCGTCCACGCGGTGGTGATCGTGGCGGTTTCAAACCTCGCAGCGACCGTGATGGCGGCGGTTTCCGTCCGCGCAGCAATGACGGCGGTTTCGGCGGTGGTCGTGACAGCGGTGGTCGTAATGACCGTGGCGGCGACCCTGGTGGCTTCCGCAAGCGTGAATATTAATAGTTAACTATTAGTGATTCGCGGAGGGTTGATGGGGAAACCGATCAACCCTCTTTTTTTTGCCTGCTTAAATCGGAGTAATGCCAGCAGGTAAAGTTTGTGGAGCGGTCACGCACAAGTGTTTGTTGCGTCCGGTTTCGCCACTTTTGATACTGACTTGCGACTTCGCTACCCCACAGGTTTTGGCAATGAACTTAATCAGGTGCTCATTGGCTTTACCATCCACAGGTGGCGCGGTAATGCGTACCTTAATGCGTTCGTCTTGCACTTCAGCCAATTCATCTCGGCTGGCTTTAGGTTGCACCCGCACAAACAGATGCAACACTTGACCTTCCCAACGGTAAAAACTTGTCATTCCCTTATAAACCAAATGATTGCAGCACAATCAGTACCACATTCAAACCCAGTAAAGCAATCAAAGGGGATAAATCGACCATGCCGAAATTCGGCAATACTTGGCGAATCGGGCGTAAAAACGGTTCGGTTAGACTCGCCAATAAATCCGCCAGCGGATTACCGTATAAGCTACCCGTCCAGCTCATGATCGCTTGCACGATTAAGGCAAAGATGTAAATCCACACCGTAGCGCGTAATAGGTCGGAAATAGCGGATAGCAAAATAGTGAAGAAACCCGCACTAACTCCCGCAATAGCAACCAGCAAAAAGATTTTTAAGATCGTCAACCCTAAAGCTAACACAATCGCAGCCGTATCAATCTTACCCATCGCCGGAATGATGCGCCGCAACGGCACTAATACCGGATTCGTCACTTTCACTAAAAACTGTGACAGCGGGTTATAAAAATTCGCACGCACCCACGCCAACAAAAAGCGTAGCAATACCGCGCCAATGTATAACGAAAATAGGCTTTCTACTAAAAACAAACCAACATTCTGTAACGCATTCATACTGTACCCTTTTAAGTATTGACTGCGGCTAATTCACGCGAACGGTTTTCCGCCGCCTGCAACGCTTGCTCAAACAGTGCGGACAACCCACCTTCGTTCAGGATATTGAGCGCGGCTTCGGTTGTCCCACCTTTAGATGTCACCTTGCGGCGTAATTCCGCTGGCACGTCGGTGCTTTCCAACGCTAAACGCGCTGCACCCAAAGCCGTTTGTACGATTAACAAATGTGCATCTTCGCGACGAATCCCCATGTTTTCTGCGGCGGCTTGCATAGCTTCCATCACAAGGAAGAAATATGCCGGACCACTACCCGAAATTGCCGTGACAGCATCCAGTTTACCTTCATCTTCAAACCATAATGTAATACCCACTGCTCGCAGGATGCTTTCGGCTTGACTGCGTTGTTTATCATGCACTTGTGCATTAGCGAACAAACCTGTTGCCCCCGTTTGTACCAAGGCTGGCGTGTTCGGCATACAACGCACAATCGGCAAATTACCACCCAACCAGCGATTCAATGCTTCTTCCCGAATCCCAGCGGCTACCGAGATAAACAGTGGACGGCCACGCTGAGCTTGTTCGGCCAAACCTTGCGCTACATCGCTCATGATTTGCGGTTTAACCGCTAACACCACGACATCCGTACCCTGCATGGCTTCCAGATTGTCCGTAAAAGTCGCCACCTGTGGGAAATGCTGGCGAATCGCATCTAGTTGGGTTTGCTCTGGGTCTGCCACGCGAAGAACCACATTCGCATTATCATTTAACAGACCAACAATTAAACTCCGCGCCATATTACCCGCACCGATGAAGGTGATGACGGTTGGTTTTTGTGCAATTTGAGGTGTTTCCATATCCATTTTTCGTTTCTGCCAGTAATCTTTTTAAAAAATTTCCGAGATAATGGGCATTATTTTACGCTGTCCAAGGGCAAGAATGGAAAATTTAGTCTTACTCGGTTTGCTGGGTGTGGGAATCTGGTTCTGGTTGGATTCCATGCAAGCGCGAGAACGCGCCATCGCTGCGGCAATGCACGCTTGTAAAAGCATTGGTGTGCAGTTTCTGGATCAGACCGCAGCACTAGAAAGCCTAAAACCCGCCCGCAATACGCGGGGTCATTTGGTATGGCGGCGCATTTATCGCTTTGAATACAGTGCGGCAGGTGTCGAACGCCGCTTCGGACGTGCCATTGTACGCGGCAAAGTGCTCGAGCAAGTGCAGTTGGATACCGACAATGGCACAACGATTGAGCAATATTAAAAAATTAATAGAGCAGCAACCATGCAACTGAGTTTACGACCGCATTCAAACACGCCATGCACAGTAGTACAATCTTTACAGGCAGAAATTGCCCTGCAAGCCAATGGTAGTTGGCTATTTCACTATGCATTACAAGCGGATAAGAACGCGTTACGCATTCCCGCGTTACAAGCATCAACCGCCATCGATGGGTTATGGGAACACACTTGTTTGGAAGCGTTCATCGGTGTGACGGGGGAAACGGCGTACCATGAGTTTAATTTTTCGCCTTCAACGCAATGGGCGGCTTATGCGTTTCACGATTACCGCGAGCGCGTGGCGTGGACGGCAAGCACCGCGCCTGCCATAACGGTTGCACAAACAACAACAGGTTTAGTGCTGGAAGCGCGTATTGCCGCAGCGGATTTACCCGAAAACCCTGCTCAATTGCCGTGGCAAATCGGCTTAACGGCGGTGATCGAAACGGTAACGGGGGAAAAATCCTACTGGGCATTGCAACACCCTGCCGCCAAGCCGGATTTCCACCAGCGTGGGGGTTTTGCCATGACACTAATAGCGTGATTTGATCACAATAATAAGCAATTAACTTCAACTGGATGGATTTTAATAACAATGAACTTTGGTCTTGATCGGTTTTTGGCAGAGGCGGCATTACGCACGGATTTGGCAGGAAAACGGGTGGCATTATTGGCGCATCCGGCTTCGGTGACAGCGGATTTAACCCACGCGTTGGATGCAATTGCCGCTTTACCGGATGTGCAACTTACCGCTGCATTTGGTCCGCAACACGGTATTAAAGGCGATAAACAAGACAATATGATGGAGTCGCCGGATTTCATTGATCCGCTGCATCAGATTCCGGTGTTTAGTTTGTACGGCGAAGTGCGTCGCCCGACGGCGGCTATGTTGGCAACGTTTGACGTGTTATTGGTCGATTTGCAGGATTTGGGCTGCCGTATTTACACCTTCATTACCACGCTGCGTTATGTGCTGGAAGCCGCCGCGCAAACGGGCAAAGCAGTGTGGGTGTTGGATCGCCCTAATCCGGCGGGTCGCCCGATTGAGGGGTTGACCTTGCGCGAAGGCTGGGAAAGTTTCGTCGGCGCGGGCGCAATGCCGATGCGCCACGGGCTGACCATGGGCGAATTGGGTTGGTGGTTCATTGCCGAACTCGGTCTGAACGTTGATTACCGCGTGATCACCATGCAAGGTTGGCAGCCAGAAGCCGCACCCGGTTACGGCTGGTGTTTGGGCGAGCGCGAGTGGGTTAATCCCAGCCCGAATGCGCCGAATCTGTCGATGGCACGTTGTTACGCCGGAACGGTCATGCTCGAAGGTGCGACCCTTTCCGAAGGGCGCGGCACAACCCGACCACTGGAATTGTTCGGCGCACCCGACATTGACGCAGGTAAGGTGATTCGCACCATGCACGAACTTGCGCCGCATTGGTTGCAGGGTTGCCGTTTGCGCGAATGCTGGTTTGAACCGACCTTCCATAAACACGTTGGTAAGCTGTGCGCGGGGGTGCAAATTCACGTCGAAGCCCCGCATTACGACCATGCTGCTTTTCGCCCGTGGCGCGTACAAGCCCTTGCTTTCAAAGCGATTCGCCAGTTATACCCTGATTATGAACTGTGGCGCGATTTCCCGTATGAATACGCCTTCGGCAAGTTACCGATTGATGTGATTAATGGTTCGCCATTATTGCGCGAATGGGTGGATGATGCTTCTGCTACAATCAATGACTTGGACGTTCTAGCCTGCGCGGATGAACAGGCATGGGAACGTAAACGTCAACCCTTCTTATTGTACTAACCCTCATGACAATGGCTTATATTTACCTTGGTTTGGCTATTATTGCGGAAGTAATCGCCACCAGCTCCTTGAGAGCAACCGAAGAGTTCACCAAAATCGGCCCCACCATCACCATGATTGTGGGGTATGGTGTGGCGTTTTATTGCATGACCTTGGCATTACGCGCCATTCCGTTAGGCATTACTTACGCCATTTGGTCAGGGCTAGGCATTGTGTTGGTTAGCATCGTCGGTATCGTGCTGTACGATGAAAAGCTCGATTTGCCTGCCGCGATTGGCATGGGGTTAATTATTGCGGGAGTCGTGGTGATCAATGCGTTTTCCAAAATGGTGCCGCATTAACACTTCTTTTACACCACTTGCCCGGCGCAATACCCCGACGACCACGCCCACTGGAAGTTGTAACCGCCCAACCAGCCCGTTACATCGACGGTTTCGCCGATAAAATACAAACCTGCAACTTTGCTGGATTCCAAAGTTTTGGAGGAAAGTTCGCGGGTATCCACGCCGCCCAAACACACTTCGGCGGTGCGCATACCTTCCGTGCCGGACGGGGTTAATTGCCAGCAGTGTAATTGTTGCGCAATTGCGTGCAGGTTTTTGTCAGCGTATTGCCCCATCGGGCGATTGGGGAACAGTGTCTCGCACAGCCGTTGTGCCAAGCGTGATGGCAAAGCTTCGCTGAGAATGGTTTTAAGTTCGGCTTTTGGGCGTTGTTTTTGCACACTTTGCAGCCAAGCGTAAGCGTCGCGTTCCGGCAACAAGTCGATCTCCACCGCCATGCCTTTTTGCCAATACGACGAAATCTGCAACATGGCAGGACCACTCAAACCGCGATGCGTGAATAACAGGTTTTCACGGAACGAACCTTTACCGCAACTAGCGACGACTTCCGTACTTAAACCAGCGAGTCCGGCGAATAAACCGTCCAATTTATCTTGGCTAAAGGTGAAAGGCACAAGCGCGGGGGAAAAAGGGATATTTTTCAAACCGAATTGCTTGGCAATGTGAATGCCGAAGTCTGTCGAACCCATGCGCGGAATCGATGGCCCGCCCATGGCAATTACCAACGATTGGCAGGTAAACATTCCTGCCGACGTTTGCAGTTGGAAATATGTTGCTTCCGCACCCTCGCACCGCGTAATCGCCACCACATCGGTATTCAAGCGCAACTGCACACCTGCGTGGTGGCATTCTGCCCACAACATCTCGACAATCGCGGGGGCTTTTTGGTCGCAAAACAACTGCCCCAAGGTTTTTTCTGTCCACGATAAGCCGTGGCGACGCATCAAACTGAGGAAATCTTGTGCGGTGTAACGCGCCAGTGCGGATTTGCAAAAGTGCGGATTTTGCGACAAATACGCATTGGGGCGCACATTCAGGTTGGTGAAATTGCAACGCCCACCACCAGAAATGAGAATTTTCTTACCAACTTTATCGGCTTTATCCAACAACAAGACACGGCGAGCGCGTCGTGCGGCTTGCGCAGCACACATTAATCCGGCTGCACCTGCACCAATAATAATGGCATCGTAGGAGTTTGAATTTTGCATGGTGTGCATCATACCCAAATCGCAGGCAGAAAAAAGCCCGCAACGTGGGCTAGACGTGCGGGCTTGCGAGGAACCTTCAATCAATCTATCTTCACTACCAGTGAATTGTCACCTGACGGCGACCCCAACGTTTCGCGGCGCGTCTGTCGTCACCCATATAGATGTCGATCTTTTTGCGCCAACGCGGGTGCATTTTGTCTAAGACTTTAAATTCTCCTTGCATTCCTTTGATTTTGACTCTGTCACCATAGGATAAGCCGTATTGGTTGAGCAAGTCTCTGGAGACTGCAATAGCTTTAGTAGATGGTGTTAAGCGATCGCCCCATGCGGCGACATCTGGAGTACTATCGGTTTGAGCTGAAACCGAGTTATAAGCTGTAGCGGTTACGTTCAGGATGTTTGTTGACCGCTCCTTTCCTGCGAAAGCCGTGCCCACAATACCAATGGCAAGGGCAACCACTGTCAGAAAACGAGTTACAGTAGACATAAAAGATAACCTAGATAATTAATGATATTGCTGATTTATTTGAAGTTTTATGAAGGGATGATTGAAGGATGGAACGGAAGGTAGCATAACCTTGACGACCAAGGGAAGTTTTTTGTGGCAAATCCGATACTCGGTAGTAACACAAAATGCACAATCCATATGACACATGAGCCTCTCACTGTAGGGTTTTTAAACAATGTACTCACCAAAATGCGTATCCGTTCGCTTCCTCTGGTTGTTGCCGGAACATCTATGCGACACTAAAAAAACGATGTCTCGAAACAACAACATAACCGAGTGTATATCAGCAATCGACACTTGTCATATTTATTCGGTAGAATTTTTTTTATACACCAATTTATGACCATCAGTTCCTTTATTAAAGTGTATAAAAAACCACCTTATTAATAAAATCATATAGCTTGTTGATTAATTATTTGAAACTCACATTATTTAAGTATTTTATTCATGAAAAAAGGCATTATTCTTTCAACACTCAATGCAAGATACACGCACGCGTCACTGGGATTGCGGTATTTATACGCGAATCTCGGCGACTTACAGGCACTATCACGGATCATGGAATTCACCATTTCGATGCGTCCTATCGATATTGCTGAGCAATTATTAGCAGAAAAACCGCTCATCATCGGGTTTGGTATTTACATTTGGAATGTCATAGAAACAACATCATTAATAGAAATTATTAAAGCCGTTTCGCCTGAAACCATTATTGTGGTAGGCGGACCGGAAATTAGCTATGAAACTAATCAACAACCTGTCGCTGCATTGGCCGATTACATCATCACAGGTGCTGGAGAAGTGGCGTTTCGCCAACTATGTGAACAATTATCAAGCAACAAAAAGCCACTCAACAAAATCATCGCGGCTGGACAAGTATCGCTTAAGCAACTTCAGTTGCCTTATGCGTATTACAGTGATGACGACCTGAAAACGCGCTCGATTTATGTCGAAGCCTCACGCGGTTGTCCATTCAAATGCGAGTTTTGCTTATCGGCTTTGGATAAAACCGCTTATCCATTTGAACTGGAACGCTTTTTGGCGGAGATGGATCAATTATGGCAACGTGGTTTACGTCAGTTCCGCTTTGTGGATCGCACCTTCAACCTCAAAATGCAAACCACGATTGCGATTTTGGACTTCTTCCTCGAACGTTTGGATGCGGAAACTTTCCTGCATTTTGAACTGATCCCCGACCATTTACCCGACGCACTGAAAGAACGCATTACGCGCTTCCCAGCGGGTACATTGCAGTTTGAGATTGGTATTCAAAGTTTTAATCCAGAAGTACAAGCGTTAATCAGCCGCAAACAGGACAATGCGAAATCCGCCGACAATATTCGCTGGCTACGCGAACAATCACAGGCGCACTTACACACGGATTTGATTTTCGGCTTGCCAGCGGAAGATTTAGCCAGTTTTGGGCGTGGCTTTGATCAGCTCATCGCCTTGAAACCGCATGAAATCCAAGTCGGGATTCTAAAACGCTTACGCGGCACACCGATTATTCGCCACACGCAAGCGTTCGAGATGGTGTACAACCCGCAACCGCCATACAATATTTTGCGAAATAATCTGGCAGATTTTGCCACCACGCAACAAATGAACCGCTTTGCACGTTTCTGGGACATGATCGGTAATTCAGGACGGTTTGAACAAACGTTACCCTTATTGCTGAGTGATTCACCATTTGCACGGTTTTGGGCATTGTCGGAATGGATTTTTACCCAGTCGCAACAAACGCACCAAATCGCATTACCACGCTTATTTGTCTTGGTACACGAAGGCGGGCAAGCGGTGTTGGGCATCGAACGCGATGTGCTGGAAACAGCCTTATTAGCAGATTACGCAAAAACAGGACAGAAAGGGCAAGTACCGTTTGTTACCGAAGTGCGGAAGAATCCCACACTTCTGGCACAAAAGGGTTCAAGTCGTAATCAACGGCAATTACGGCACTTGTGAGGTAGTTGGTGGAGTGGTAGGTGGCGTTTTCCCCCCCTCATCGGGTGCTGGCATGAACTCGCCTTCTTCACGGTTCGTGGTAGGTGTTACCACGGGCAATGGCGCAGCATTTTGAATACTGCACACATCTCGCGCAAATGTCGGGTAATCCACCACGGTATTACCCGTCGAACAACCGGACTTACAATATTTCTCCCAATTGGGGGCTTGGAAACCAGGGAAGTTCGACATAATGGTTAAGGAACTGGCTAATTCCACACCTATCCATGATTGAGGATCAGCGCAACTTGCGTCATTTTCTCGCGCATCAATACAGGACTGTAAAATATCCGTGTATAACAATTGACAATCGTCTTGTTCCAACGATGTTTGTGCCACGGTTTCCAAATTGACAGCTAATTGATCACCTTGCAAAGTGGCCACCTTGCGTTTGCCAGCTTCAAAGCCTAAATCCACCATCACTTTGCCATTATCAACCGTCAGATTGACATCTTCAGCATCCATCATGCTGCTAAACGTCGCCTGAGATAAGATTTGTGCGTCTTTTCCTGCTTGCACCCCCACAAAAGTAAACTGTGTCGCCGCATTTTCAGGACATTGTTCACCCGCGCAATTAGCACCAACCAACACCAATTCACGCCCATTTTGGGTAATGTATTGGTGCAAGGACAAATACACATGATCTTGTTTATAAATGGTTTTCCCATTCAACTGTAAGCTATCAGGGGGACCATTCGGCGTGCTACGCACAATATTTAATTCTCCAGCACGAATTTTGAACGTATCATTTTCCAAAGGAATACGTTCGATATGCGTTTCTAAAACTGCAACATTCGCGGCGGTTGCTGACTCAGCCTGCTCTTTTTTGTCATCGCATCCTACCAATGCAATCAACAATACCCAGCAACATACCCAAGACAGTCGTTTCAACACTCTGGTCCTCTCCTGTTTTTGCAAAACACCGGAATAATAACGGTAATTACAAACTTCTACACGCACAACACGCGCTGAATTGCAGGAATCAGCTTAGTATTCTGATCATTTGCAGACTAACCAGTTCAAAAACTAAGGAAAATACCAGAGCCCCCGTTTGTCTTGAGCATCTGACTACCGAAAATCACAACTTTTCTGTTACATTCAGTGGCAAAAGCACAATGAGGTGGATCAGCATGTCTGCAAAAGCATTAGCAGCCTACATCAAGGAACGCTTAGAAGCACTGGGTATGAGCATCAGTGTTGCTGCGGAAAAATCAGGGCTTTCGCGCCAAACATGGCACAAACTCATCCATGCCAACATTATCGAAGCCAAGCTTTCTACGCTGATTCAAGTCGCTGAAACCTTGGAAACACACCCACTAAGCATGATGCGTATTTACTTCCAAGGCAAACCGTCGGCGGAAGCAGAATCACTCATCGCACCAAGTGAACCATTTGCTTGCCGTTTTATTGCTGATGTCACCTACCCCGACAATAGCACCGTTTATACGGGGGAAGTGTTTGAAAAAGTTTGGGAAGTGGCGAATGTTGGTCCAGAACCGTGGCTAGATTGGCAATTACGGTGTGTTGATGAACATTTTCGCCAAAACGCGCATTTCACCCTAAAGCCACTAACCACCAGCATTGCCATTCCACCTACACCATCGGGCGGACACGCGCGTTTAAGCGTGCAATTTCGCGCCCCAGACCAGCCTTGTACAGCCATTTCCCATTGGAAAAGTTTCAATGCTGAAGGGGAAATTATGTTCCCCAAACTCACAGGGTTGTACTGCATGGTTAAGGTTATTCATACTCACAGCCGCACGAACGATCTATCATTAGACTGATTTTTCAACAGAATTTTATTGAAGAAACCCACGATTCCCCCAACAAGATAAAACAAAATTCACTCATATTTTCCTTATATTTAAAAAGTGATATTTATGATTGTTTTTTGTGAACTGGATAATAACCCTCTAAAAACAGGGGTGGAATAGCCTTTAAAATCAAAACATTAAATGGATAATTTTGTACTGTGGCGGCTTTTTTAAACCGCCCAATCCATGAAAAATTTCAGAGCAACAAACTGCGTACTCATTATGTCAAGGTGGAAATTTCCATCTTGAGAGATTGCTGGCAACCCCATAAAACTCACAGGAGTTGAGGGAAATGGGAGACTAACATCATGTCAGCACTCGATGTCGCATACTACATTAAACAACGTAGCAAATGCCTGAACCTAAGCACGGCTACTGCCGCACGTTTATCAGGGCTATCACGGCAAACATGGCACAAGCTGTTAAATGCCGAAATTGAGGAAGCACGTTTGTCCACGCTTGTGCGTGTTTC
>CAZTUZ010000058.1:0-14124 GCA_964617055.1 uncultured Thiothrix sp. | reverse complement strand
GACCCGGCGTTGAATGGCTAAAGATTTCAGAATAGACATGCTTACTCCTGATGATCTTTAACGCCTGCAACCAATAAGCTCAAAATACCCCAGATAATCAAACTGAGTATGAAAACGGTGACAACAATGCGTAACCGATAGGGTTCTTGAGCAATATCGGGCAAACTTGGCTGAGCAATGCGTTCAACATACAGTTGCTGGCGTTGCGCTTCAGCTCGCGCCTGTTCTAACGAAGTCAATGTACTTGCTAATTGACGGTCTGCAAACTCTTTATCTAATGCTAAGCGATTAAATTGTACGGTTTTGCTCACCAAGGATTTATCTGGTGAACCTGTTAATTTAGCCGATGATTTCTCGATTTCTTTCTCGAGCATCTCCGCTCTTTTGCGTAGCACGGGTAATTGGGGATTCTCCGCACTTAATGTTTCAACTTGCAGAATTTGTGTGCGTGTTGCGATAAGCTCGTCTTGCAGTTTGGCGATTTGTTGCAACGGAATCGCAGACTGTTGTTCTGGGTCGATAACACCCACTGTATTTTGATATTTTGCTAAGGCTAATGATGCTGCTTTTGCTTTTGCTTCTGCCTCGTCGACAGCAGTTTGTGCAAAGGCAATCATATCTTGGCGTGCACGCTCATTGAGTTTATTGACCAATTCTTCGCTAAAGAATAATAGGCTTTTATTAACTTGACTGGCATCTTCTGCATTGAAAGCGCGTGTTTTCAGTGTGATGATTGAAGAAGTGCCGTCTAATTCGACCTCTACCATATTTTGGTAATACTGGTAAAAGGCTTCGTAGCTATTATCTGGGATAATGCCTGCGAATCGGCTGAAAATGTCAATATCCGCATGAGAAAACTTTTCTTTTATGCGTAGTTTGTCGTCAACTCTATGCATAGCATCGCGCGACAACATGTATTCTTGGACACTATAAGCATCACTTTGAGAGTTGGTGAAGCCTGCTCCTTGTAAAAAATCACCCAGTAATGAGCTGGATTGTTTTTCAGGTGTTCTGATAATGAGCTGTGATTCCGAAAGGTACACACCAGACGCATACTTGCTGTAGTAAACGGTCGCTAATGACGTGGGAATCACGACAGACAGAATGAACAACGGACTTACGAAACTTTTCAGCGTCTTTTTCACGAAAATACCTTAAGCGTTTCTGACTGATTTGAGAGTAGGCATGTTCTACTTAACATTTTTAGAGAGAAAAAATGAATCAAGAACTATGTCACACCGACCCTAAGTTACAACATAAATTTGTTAATGCGTAAGATAGGATATTTGAATGATTAGAGTGGTAGAAAGTTGCCAAAAACACTAGTTACGCTACCGCCATCCAATGTACATAATTTGTATATCGGTGATTCTTTGATTTGGATGTTTTTATTCTTAATTAGTCAAACTAATTTCAGTAATAGATGAAATCTAGTCTAACAGATTGGCAATAAGCTGCCGTGACTAGTATCACAATTATGCAAACTCTTTCGGCCTGACGAAAGTTAGTTAGTTCCCGATGAGCTATTGATGGAGTGTCTTAAGTGGATTTGTGCTTTTAATCCATTGTTTTTAATAATTTTTATTTTTTTGTCAATGTTTTTTAAAACGCAAGCTTGCATTGGGGGATGAGCTGTGTATAATGCGCATTCTTCAACGACGGCAGGCGCGTAGCTCAGTTGGTTAGAGCACCACCTTGACATGGTGGGGGTCGTTGGTTCGAGTCCGATCGCGCCTACCATTCACTTAGATATTCTCTGATATAATCACCATTTTATAAACCATGTGACTCCTCGTATAGGTCACCACTGGAGCATAACGATGCCAGTTATTACTCTCCCAGACGGAAGTCAACGTTCCTACGAATCTCCATTATCAGTACTTGCAGTTGCATCTGACATTGGTGCAGGGCTTGCCAAAGCGACGCTTGCGGGTAAAGTCGACGGTCAATTAGTCGATGCTAGCTATGTGATTGAGCGTGACGTTACATTAAGTATTGTGACAGCCAAAGATGCTGACAGCTTGGATATTATTCGCCACTCTTCGGCACACTTGATGGCGCAGGCAGTGAAGCAATTGTTCCCTGAAGTGCAAGTTACCATTGGCCCTACGGTTGAGAATGGCTTTTACTACGACTTTGCGTCTGCACGCCCTTTTACGCCAGAAGATTTGCAAGCGATTGATGCGCGAATGCAGGAGCTGATCAAGCAAGATATTCCTGTTGAGCGTAGTACCATGTCGCGTGATGAAGCGGTGAGCTTCTTCTCGGATATGGGCGAAAAATACAAAGCGGAAATTGTAGAAAGCATTCCTGCTGATCAATCCTTGTCTTTGTATCGTCAAGGCGATTTCATCGACTTGTGTCGTGGCCCGCATGTGCCAAGTACAGGAAAAATCCCCGCCGTGAAAGTCATGAAAGTGGCAGGTGCGTATTGGCGTGGTGACTCCAAAAACGCAATGCTACAGCGTATTTACGGTACGGCTTGGGCAAACAAAAAAGATTTACAAGCCTATTTGACTTTCTTGGAAGAAGCCGAAAAGCGTGATCATCGCAAAATCGGGCGGCAGTTGGACTTATTCCATTTCCACGAAGAAGCTCCCGGATCGGTATTCTGGCATCCAAAAGGTTGGACCGTTTTCCAAGAACTCATTGCTTACATGCGCAAACGTCAGCAAGAGGCAGGGTATGTGGAAATCAATACCCCTGATGTCATGGATCGTTCATTGTGGGAAACATCGGGTCACTGGTTTAATTACCGTGACAATATGTTTACAACGACAACTGAAGATGAGCGTGTTTTCGCTCTCAAACCGATGAACTGTCCAGGTGGTATGCTGATGTTCGCGCAAGGCTTGAAAAGCTACCGCGACTTACCCTTACGCATGGCCGAGTTTGGCAAAGTGCATCGTTACGAGCCTTCAGGTGCGTTACACGGCTTGATGCGAGTGCGTCACTTTACGCAAGATGATGCCCATATTTTCTGTACCGAAGATCAAATGGCACAGGAATGCAAGGATGTTGTCGAGTTGGTGTTGGATATTTACAAAGATTTTGGTTTTGAGAATGTTCACATCAAATTGTCCACCCGTCCTGAAAATCGTATCGGTTCGGATGAAATCTGGGATAAATTAGAAGGCGCATTAGCTAATGCATTAGAATCTATGGGATTAGCGTACACGTTGTTCCCTGGTGAAGGTGCTTTCTATGGTCCGAAACTGGAGTTCGTACTGCGTGATGCGATTGGTCGGGATTGGCAATGTGGTACATTGCAAGTTGACATGAGCTTACCAGAACGTTTTGATCTATCCTATGTTGCTGAGGATAACTCGCGCAAACGTCCGGTGATGTTGCACCGTGCGTTGTTTGGCTCATTGGAACGCTTTACAGGGATTTTGATTGAACACTACGAGGGGAAATTCCCGTTGTGGTTGTCACCTGTGCAAGCGGTGTTGATGAATATCACCGACAAACAAGGCGAATTTGTTCAAGATGCTGCAAAGCAATTGCGTAAAGCCGGAATCCGTGCTGTAGCAGACTTGAGAAATGAAAAAATTGGCTTTAAAATCCGTGAGCACACTATGCAGCGTGTCCCTTATCTATTGGTTGTTGGGGATCGCGAAGTGGAAACACAATCTGTGGCGATGCGCACACGTTCAGGCAAAGACTTAGGTACATTACCATTAACCAGTGTCATCCAGCATTTAACTGCGGAAATTGCCGCGCATAGCCTATCTGTATCGGAGGAATAGCTCATCGCTCTCGAAAAAGAACACCGCATCAACGACGATATTAACGTTCCCAAAATTCGTCTGATTGATAAGGAGGGGGAGAACAAAGGTGTTGTCTCCCTACGCGAAGCCTTAGAAATGGCTTATGAAGCGGAATTGGATTTGGTGGAAATCGTCCCTACGGCGAAACCACCAGTTTGTCGTATCATGGACTACGGCAAGTTCCGTTTCGATGAAAGCAAAAAAGCGGCACAAGCGCGTAAGAACCAAAAACAAGTGCAGGTGAAAGAAATCAAAATGCGTCCGGCAACGGACGAGGGCGATTACCAGATCAAACTGCGCAAATTGAAAGAGTTTTTGGACGAAGGTGATAAAGTCAAAGTGACACTGCGTTTTAAAGGTCGGGAAATGGCACACAAAGAATTAGGGATGGAAGTCCTGAAACGTGTCGAAAAAGACCTTGAAGAATTTGCAACGGTCGAGCAGTTTCCAAAACTGGAAGGTCGGCAGATGGTCATGATGATGGGACCTAAAAAGAAATAGGTTCAGATTGCCAAACCAACATTAATCTGGATGTAATCCTGATACCACCCTGTTAAGGCAAGGCACTCTTGCAGGGTGATTTATTCATCTTCATCTTAAGGAGACCAAGATGCCTAAGTTAAAGACCAACCGTGGAGCGGCAAAACGCTTCAAGAAGTCTGGTAGTGGGCTGTTCAAACGTAAGCAGTCACACCTGCGTCACATTCTGACCAAAAAATCTACCAAGCGTAAACGTCAATTGCGTTCTGGTGACAACTTCGTTGTCGCTGCTGATCACGCAAGCATCCAAAAATTGCTGCCTTACGCTTAAGGAGAGATTAAAAAATGGCAAGAGTTAAACGTGGTGTAACGGCACGCGCCCGTCACAAAAAAGTTCTGAAACTGGCAAAAGGTCATTACGGTGCGCGTAGTCGCGTTTACCGTGTGGCGCATCAGTCAGTTATTAAAGCTGGTCAATACGCATTCCGTGACCGCCGTCAGAAAAAACGCCAATTCCGCGCTTTGTGGATCGTGCGTATCAATGCTGGTGCGCGTCAATTCGGTTTGTCTTACAGCCGCTTTATGAACGGTCTGAAAAAGGCTGGCATCGCGCTGGATCGTAAAGTCTTAGCTGACTTGGCGGTACGCGATGTAGCAGCATTTGGTGTGGTTGCAGAAAAGGCAAAAGCTGCCCTAGCTGCCTAAGCCACTTCCAGTGCGCTAAATAATACCCGTTACGGGTAGTGCAAGGCGGGGAAAGGTTTTTGCCTCTTCCCGCCTTTTGCTTTTTATGTCAATACATTAAGTGAAGGAAATCGCCGTGCAAAGTTTGCTGGAATTAATGGGTCAAGCCCACGAGCAGATTTCGCAAGCCACTAATCTAGCTGCCTTGGATCAAGTGCGCGTGCATTATTTGGGCAAGAATGGTCTGCTGACGGAACAGCTCAAGCAATTGGGTAAATTGCCGCATGAAGAGCGTAAAGCGGCTGGTGCGGAAATCAATAATGCCAAACAAGCCCTGAGTGTGGCATTAGACGAGCGGCGCATTAGTTTGCAAGCGCAGGCTTTGGATGCGCGTCTACAAGCGGAAAAAGTGGATGTAACCCTGCCGGGTCGTCGTCAAGACACGGGTTCGCTGCATCCAGTGACGCTGACCATTCAACGCATTACCGATATTTTTGCGCAACTGGGCTTTAATTTAGCCACAGGGCCAGAAATTGAGGACGATTTCCATAACTTTACGGCATTAAATATTCCCGAATCGCATCCGGCGCGGGCAATGCACGATACTTTCTACCTGCAAAGTGGTTTGTTATTGCGCACGCACACCTCATCGGTGCAGATTCGTTACATGGAAAATAATCCGCCACCGCTGCGCATTATTGCCCCTGGACGTGTGTACCGCTGCGATTCTGATATGACGCACAGCCCGATGTTCCATCAAGTCGAAGGGTTGATGGTGGATGAAGATGTGACCTTCGCTGATTTGAAGGGCATTCTCGAAGCGTTCTTTAAAGCCTTCTTTGAAGTGGATGAGTTGCCAACCCGTTTCCGCGCAACATTCTTCCCATTTACCGAACCGTCGGCAGAAACCGATATTCAATGCGTACATTGCGCTGGTGCAGGTTGCCGCGTGTGCAAAGGTACAGGTTGGTTGGAAGTGATGGGTTGTGGCATGGTGCATCCGAATGTGTTGCAGAGCGTTGGCATTGATAGCGAAAAATACACAGGCTTTGCGTTTGGTTTCGGGGTTGAACGTTTAGCAATGTTGCGCTATCAAATCAATGATTTGCGCGTGATGTTTGATAATGACGTGCGTTTCCTGAAACAGTTTGGCGGATATTAAGCGGGGTACAACACAATGAAAGTCAGTGAACAATGGCTGCGTGAGTGGATTAATACGCCGCTATCTTTGGATGCGATTGCCGATAAACTCACCATGTCCGGCTGTGAAGTCGAAGCACGCGAAGCGGCTGCCACAGCATTTACCAGCATTGTCGTGGGTCATGTTTTAGAACGCGAAAAACACCCTGATGCTGATAAACTAAGCGTGTGCAAAGTAGACAATGGGCGTGGCGAAATCCTGCAAATTGTTTGTGGTGCGCAAAACGTGCGGGCGGGTTTAAAAGCCCCGTTAGCCTTAATCGGTGCGGTGTTGCCGATGAGCGACGGTTCAGACCTGAAAATCAAAAAAGGCAAATTACGCGGTATTGAATCCTTCGGTATGTTGTGTTCCGCCACCGAATTGGGCATGTCCGATAAAGCTGATGGTTTGTTGGAATTGCCTGCGGATGCACCCGTGGGGATGGACATCCGTGACTACCTGAAACTGAACGATGAGATCATCGAATTAGCCATTACCGCGAATCGTGGTGATTGCATGAGCATGGTGGGCGTGGCGCGTGAAGTGTCTTTGTTGCTGGATGTGTCATTAACTCCTCCAGTAATGCCAGCAGTTGTTGCTCGGCACGATGCTACTTTTCCTGTTGTCATTGAGGCGGTTGAGGCTTGCCCGCGTTATGCAGGGCGGGTGATTCGCGGTGTGAATGCGCAAGCGCCGACACCGTTGTGGATGCAAGAAAAATTACGCCGTGCGGGTGTGCGTAGCATTTCTGCCTTGGTGGATGTGACCAACTATGTGCTGCTGGAATTAGGGCAACCCATGCACGCTTTCGATCTGGACAAGCTCGATGGTGGCGTGGTGGTGCGTTATGCGCGTGATGGCGAAACCCTGAAAATGTTGGATGGGCAAACCGCTACTTTGCGCCGTGATACCTTAGTGATTGCGGATAATGCCGTGCCTGTGGCAATGGCGGGAATTATGGGAGGTGAACCGACCTCCGTGACGGATGCAACCGTTAATCTTTTCTTGGAAAGTGCGCATTTCCGCCCAGAAAAAATCATGGGTAAAGCGCGGAGTTACGGCTTACAAACGGATTCTTCCGCACGTTTTGAACGTGGCGTTGACCCGAGTCTACCCGTGCAAGCGATGGAACGCGCCACGCAATTGATTCTCGACATCTGTGGTGGTGAAGCAGGGAATGTAGTTGATACTTGTGCGGATAATGGTGTTTTAACGCGCAAAAGCATCTTGTTACGTTCACAGCGTATCCAGCGCGTTTTGGGCGTGGTCATGGATGACACGACGGTGGAAGGTGTATTGTCGCGTTTACATTGCGAGTATTCCCGAACCGCTGAAGGTTGGCAGGTGCTTGCGCCATTGGCGCGTTTCGACATTGCGTTGGAAGTGGATTTGATCGAGGAATTGGCACGGGTATTGGGTTACGATGCGATTCCAGCGGTATTGCGCCCACGTCCACCAGTGATTACGCAACCCAGCGAAAAGAGCGTCGCTCAAGCCAGTTTGCGCCATTTATTGGTAGCGCGTGGTTATCAAGAAGCCGTGACGTTCAGTTTCGTTGATCCGAAAATGGAAGCATTATTAGCTCCTGGTGCGGATAATATTGCTCTGGCTAACCCGATTTCTGCGGATTTAGGGGTGATGCGTAGTACACTGTGGTCAGGTTTAGTGCGTGCAGTTGCTTATAATTTAAACCGCCAACAAAATCGTGTACGCTTGTTTGAGGTGGGGCCTGCGTTCTATCAGGATGAAGAGGGTAAACCTCAACAGAAAACCATGTTGTCGGGCGCGATTACTGGCAATATTGCGCCAGAACAATGGGCGCAGGCGAACCGTGCTGTTGATTTTTACGACCTAAAAGGTGACGTTGAAGCGATCTTGGAGCAAATAACAGGGACGACTTTCTATTTTGCTCCCGTGGCGCACGCAGTCTTACATCCTGGGCAGTCTGCACAAATCATGACAATGGATGCAGTTGTTGGTTGGATGGGGATGTTACATCCGGTTCTTGAGGAAAAGTTGGGTATTGCCCAGCCTGTTTACCTGTTTGAATTGGACTTGAGCTTGTTAGCGCAACGTGTATTGCCTAAATATCAAGCTGTTTCCAAGTTCCCTGCGATTCGCCGTGACTTGGCGTTATTGGTGAAAAAGGATGTTCTTGCTGTCGCTTTAGAAAATGCGGTAAAAAAAGCTGCGACTCCGCAGTTGGTATCGTATTATCTATTCGATCTCTATACAGGCAAAGGCATCCCCGAGGATCAAAAAAGTGTGGCATTGAGCTTGATTCTGCAAGATGCTACACGCACGCTGGAAGATGCGGAAATTAATCGCATGGTGGATACTATCGTGGCTTCACTTCAGGAAGAAGTAGGCGCAGTCTTACGTTAAAAACAGGGAGAATGTAGATGACAATAACACTGACCAAAGCGGACATGGTCGAACATTTGTTTGAGGAACTCGGTCTGAATAAACGCGAAGCCAAGGATTTGGTGGAGTTGTTTTTTGAAGAAATTCGGGATGCGTTGGAAACGGGTAAAAACGTGAAGTTGTCGGGCTTTGGCAATTTTATGCTGCGTGATAAAACCCAACGTCCGGGGCGTAATCCTAAGACTGGGGAAGAAATTCCCGTTACTGCTCGACGAGTGGTGACGTTCCGTCCAGGGCAAAAACTCAAACGGCGGGTTGAGGAATATGCAGGAACTAGCGACGCAGCTTAATGCAGCTTTGCTACCTGCCCTTGCCCTAACCCCCTTCCTTTTGGGAAGGGGTAGTGGGGTGCTCTTTGACTCTCTCAGTCCTGTCGACTTTTCGCATAAAGTTCACTTGAGCTTTATCTCCTGTTACGGTATGATTCTGTCCCTTCGGTCGGGGCGTAGCGCAGCCTGGTAGCGCATCACACTGGGGGTGTGGGGGTCGTAGGTTCAAATCCTATCGTCCCGACCAATTACTTATCCTATCCTGTCTCACCTTGTCTCAAAATCCTTTTTAAACAGCCACTTAAAACAGCTTTTTTGTTTCAAGCTGTCCCGTCGTGTCGCACTCTATCCCGCCCAAATGTTTGTATTATTGTTTGTATGGCGTTAATAACACGGAACTCATACAAACAATGGTCAGAAAACTAACTGATTCTAAAGTGAAAAATGCTACCTGTAGGGCAGATGGGAAACCGCTGAACTTATCCGATGGTGGTGGGCTGTACCTGCCGTTAAGGCGGGTAACAAGAAGGTTTGGCGGTACAACTACCGCATGGCTGGCAAAACCAAAACGCTTACCATTGGTTCTTACCCTGAAGTGACATTAAAGCAGGCACGCGAACAGCATGAGGACGCTAGAGCTTTGTTAGCGCGGGGTGTAGACCCTTCTGGATACAAGCAAGCCATGAAAGCCGCCCGCACGGATATTGTGGCCCGTAGCTTTGAGGCAATAGCACGGGAATGGTTTGAGCGTAATAAGCCAACGTGGTCACAAAGCCACATTAACCGCACCATTAGCTATCTGGAACGCGATGTATTCCCGTGGTTGGGTAAGACACACATCAACCAAGTGACCCCTAGCGATGTTATCCGCGTGGTGCAGCGTGTTGAGAACCGAGGCGCACCGGATGCCGCTCGACGGGTAAAGCAGTACATTTCACAAGCGTACAAGTACGCGGTAACACTGGAACTTGCCAGCCGTAACCCTGCTGCGGATATTGATAACCGTATCATTCTCAAACCGCGCACTAAAAAGCATTTCGCCACGATCACGGATGCGGTGAAAGTTGGGCAACTCATGCGGGACATAGATCAGTATCAGGGTTCGCTTGTGGTGCGCTGTGCATTGCAGTTATCCCCCTTGGTTATGTTGCGCCCTAGCGAATTACGCGCCGCCGAATGGTCAGAAATCGACTTGGATGCAGCGACGTGGACGATTGAGATAAGACGCATGAAAGCACCAACCCACGTTAAGCAAGCCAACCAAAGCACGCACATTGTGCCGCTGTCACGGCAAGCGGTGGCAATCCTGCGGGAACTGTACCCACTGACAGGACGGTTTAAGTACGTTTTCCCTTCTGCCAGAGGTGCAAGCAAGCCGCTGTCAGATAACGGGGTGAGAACGGCATTGCGCACGATGGGCTACGACAATGACACCATGACCCCGCACGGCTTTCGTGGCATGGCTTCGTCGTTGCTGAATGAATTGGGGTGGAATCCTGATGCAATCGAACGCCAGCTTGCCCACAAAGACGGGAACAAGATTCGCGCCGCCTATAACCGCACCGACTACATGGCGGAACGTATCGCCATGATGCAGGCATGGGCAGACCACCTAGACACCCTGAAAGCGGGTGGCAAGGTTATTCCGTTTGTTCGGGCGGGATAATCATTAATTCAAATATCTCGTTGGGTGCAAAGAACGGCGGCTCAATCTGAATAGAAAATAACGGGGGGTCGGCATTGCCAGCCCCAACCACGATCACCCCCACTTCAAATCCTTCGTCCTTAATCTCCTTAACCATTTCTTCGTAATACTTCTTGTAGTCCTTCTGGAACAGATACAACTCATAATCTGAGACATGCACGCGATAGCCATACGCTAATGCTTTTTTCCTGATGTGTTCTGCCCACCGTGATTTTCCAGTACCAGAAGTTCCCGTGATGGTAACGATAACGGTGCGTTTGATACGCCGCATATTGCCCTCCTATGTTCAGTTTATAACCTGTCACCATTGTACCTTAACAAGTAATCCGCTCTAGCCCGTAAAAATAAAAAAAAGGAAAGGTATGTGTGGCGCGGTAAGAACGGTAAGGTTTATGTTTTTTTGCAAATAAAAGCTTTAATTTCATTAGGTTACAAGCGGTAAGGTCAAGGTAAGAAAAAAGGTAAGGTCAAAGTAAGATATTTTCTAAAACTAATCATTTTCCGTTATTAATCATTAAGTTAATTGAGTGGTTAATTTATGTAAATCTTACCTTTTATTACGGTAAGGTCTTACCCTTTTCTTACCTTTTTCTTACCCTAAAAATGGCTTGTAATTGCATGATATTAAAGATGTTTTAGAAAACCTTACCATTCTTACCCCTTTGCCATACCCCCCCCGAACTATTTTTTTTAAGAAAATATCAATAACTTACAGCGCACTATTTTGGTGAATATGCTTAAGCGTTAGACACAAAAAAGCCGAGTCATTTGCTCGGCTTTCGGTGATTTTTTTGGGGGGGGGCGTTAGGCAGCTAGATTTAGTGTGCTTCCCTCTTTGTTAGTGAAAATGAAGCATTTAACGGGTTTGTTGGAAATACTGGAATAAATAGTTCGATGCTCAACGAATGGGTAGCGTTTGCTTTGCCGCAGTTCACGCCGAACCTGAGTAAGGTCTAGTGGGCGTTGTTTCGCCTCCATCATGGCATTTTGGAACTGATTGAGGTTGATAGCAATTCGACTTGCGTCTTTGGTGTGATTCACACGGCAATCACTATTCCCGCTTTCATCTTCCAAATAGCGATACATATCCCAAAACTCGGTCATTAGTATGGAGTCTTCTGCTAAACAGTGGTGACGATCTGTACAACACTGTTGAAGGTAGTTATCGACATTCTCCATATCATTAGGCAAAAGCCCTGCCAGAATGCCCGTGGCTTTTAGGGCATGTATCAGTGCCATTATCTGTGCGTGATTGTGGCGAATCCGTTGATTACCCAAATCCTGTTGATTTTCCAAGCGTTGCATGGCGATTTGGTAGCCCTGTTGATACTTTTCCAGAAACATTTTTTCTTGGGTAATGCACGCAGTCATAAAACCATTGATCTGCTCCATATCCAAACTACGCAAGCGAGAAAGCGCGTGATAGCCGTTGGTACTGAAATGGGATTTATCCCAGTGGATGCGAATAATGCGTTCCATGACTGCTCGTTCGGATTCTATTGTCGCGTTTTGGGCAATAATCAAAGAGCCGCGAAAGGGTGGTTCACGGGTTTCATTGCCCACTGTGCGAACTCCGGTAGTACGCATTCCACGCCCGTTATACAAACCTTTGGCTTCGTTCAAATCAAAAGTACGTTTTTGGTGGTTGCTTTCGCTGCGATCACCTTCCATTAACACCAACGGCAAGTTTGCCAATTGTTCAAATGTGCGCCAGCGTCCTACATGGCTGGCTTTGGATAACTCAGTACCTTCGTAGCGATCTCGTCCACTTAGTTTCCATAAAAATTCCAGCAAGGTGGTTTTGCCTGTGCCGGGTTCGCCAGATAACTCTAAAAACGGGTAAGAGGCTTGCAGGTCGCGGATTTGTTCGGCAAAGAATGAGCCAACCCAAAACGCCAATGCCGCCAGCCCTTTTGCCCCAAATGCGGTTTTGTAATCATCCAGCCATTTTTCGGGCTGATGCGCGTCCAGTTTGCCAATATTGATGCTATCCATACGAAAGGTTGTTTTAACCTGCCGACCATCTGCTAAATCAATAAAATCATCTTGGTTGACTTGGTGAACCTGCCCCTTAAACACGGCTTGATTTTGGAATATCCAGCCGCCTAATTCGCGTGCATAACCCACAAAGTTAATGGTCTTTACCTCTGGTGGTGTGGCGGTATTAAACCAATATTCTTGCTGATAGCTTTCTAGCTGCTTAGTGTTGCCTGTGAACATTAAACCAGCCGCAACATTCAACAGGCGATGTTTAAATTCATTGGCTGAACTCAAAGCAGACGGGGCAAAGGTGTCTTTATAGGGTTTGTTCAAGCCGGGGCGGGTGACGCGGATGTAATAGCCGCTATCCCCTGTAATGCTATCTTTCTGAAAATACAAGAACTCTGGTTTGCAATTGGCAATACGTTCCAATTGAATCGGCTCATCTTCCTCTTTGTCGCTGTATTTCGCGTAATACAGTTGATCTTCAAATTCAAAGGTGAAGCGGTTGCGGTGAGTTTTGGCGGCAATTTTCAGGGCTTTGGATTTTGCATTGCTTGCCGTTAATAATGATCCGGTATAAAACCAGTCTTCCAGCATTTCTACGGTAATTTTACCGTTTGCCGCTTTCAAAAGGTCATTCCAGTCGCGCTTATCTTTGTCCGGTGCGGTACAAACCGTGACAGATTCACCCCGTTTGTTCAGTTCTTGGTAAAACTTGCGGTTATATTTCTGCCCTGCATGGTCATTATCAAGGGCAAGCACCCATTCAATACCTTGTCCTAAATAACGCGCAATGGCTTGTTCAGGGTAGTTATTGGAAGACATCAACGACACAGCATTAAAACCAGATTGGATTAATGACAGTGCATCAATAATACCCTCTACCAAAAACACACGTTCGCCCTTACTTGGATTGAAACCAACAGGTTGCCACCATAACCCTTTGTAGCTGCCTGCAAAGTGGGCTTTCTTGGGTTTGTCTGGCATTTCGATAACCGTCATAAAGCGTTCCCAATACACGGTTTTATCGGCATTCAGGAAAAACCGCACGGTTTCGGTGTGTTTAGGTTCGCGTATTGCCCCACGTTCCACCCGTTGACCCTGTACAAACTGCCCCTTAAAAAGGTCAGGATTAATGCCACGCAAACGTAAATAGGCGCGTGCGGTGGCATTTGGGTCTGTCGTGGTTGGCGGGTATTGTTCGTGCAAGGGCTTGAACAAATCAGGGTACAGCTCACGGGTATTCATACCCCAGCCACATTTACTTTCACGCCCACATTTTAGGTGGTGTGGCTCGGTAATACTGATAAACAGTTCACGCTTTTTGCATTCAGGGCATACACCTTGGCGTAGGTAATTGCGTTCCTGTTTTATTTGGTAATCGCGTTTTAAACGCTCAACAATTTCAGTAACTTGATTAGGCGCAAGCATGACTTACCTCCGACCATTTATTATCAATTGACGGAAAAACCGTAAAACATGGGGTGAAAAGTGCGTGTGCTTGCTCTATACTTGTGACTTGAATTTTTAACTTTTCAGCCCTGATTGTTAGCGCATTCGGGGTTTTTCTTTCGCTACTTTTCATAACTTTCCCTTCTTACTTGCCTTGCATCCATTGGTCAATATCCG
>CAZTUZ010000057.1:0-14161 GCA_964617055.1 uncultured Thiothrix sp. | reverse complement strand
CACGGTTTTAGCCTCTTTAAGTCATATTAGCTTACAACTGGGGCAACGTGCGATTTTGCAGGATGTCAGTCTGGAAGTGTACCCCGAACGTGCGTTAACGGTGATTGGCCCGAATGGCGCGGGGAAATCGACTTTACTGAAGGTATTACTCGGCTTGCAAGCCGCAGATCGTGGCAAGGTGTGGCGAATGCCGCAATTACGCATTGGTTATGTGCCGCAAAAATTCCAGCTAGACCGTTTGCTACCGCTCACAGCGGAACGGTTTATCGGTTTGAGTTTGCCTAAACATGACGGCGGTGCGATTCGGCGCGTGGCGCAAGAAATCGGCATCGAACACTTACTGGGGCAGGCGGTGCAATCCTTATCTGGCGGGGAATTGCAGCGGGTATTATTGGCGCGGGCATTACTGCGTCAACCGCATTTACTGGTGTTGGATGAACCAGGGCAGGGCGTGGATGTTTCTGGTTTGGCGGAGTTATACCAATTAATCAGCCGTTTGAAACAACAACACGGCTATGGCGTGTTAATGGTGTCGCACGATTTGCATTTGGTGATGGCAGCGACCGATCAAGTGCTGTGTTTAAACGGGCACATTTGCTGTTCCGGCAAACCCGAAGCCGTTTCGCGCCACCCCGAATATTTACGCTTATTCGGTACGCTGAATTCCACCGCAGGATTAGCCGTGTACACCCATCACCACGATCACCAACACGACATACACGGCTGCGTCGTACCGCTGGCTGAAAAAGAATGAAGAGCATTAGGGATATTCGTTTCGACCAATATCCCTTGTATTTTATGCTGTCAATTAGCGTAGTGGGGAGTAAGTTGGGCGGAGTTAGGACTGTCACCGCGTCAGTCGTCGATATTCTTGTTAGATGTTCTTTTTAATATCTCTTTAGAAATAACCTTATAAGATGGTTTAAAGTTATCTTTTTTTAGATATTCTTTAATAAAAAAACTATCACTGACTGATGGTTCAGGAGCTTTGAAACAATATAAGATAAGAATAAATAATAATAGCGTGCTTTCTTTAGAGTCTATCATTATATATGCCTCTCCCGTTATATTTTTAGCCCATGAATCGAAGAGAGTATTCTCAATTTCTAGTGAATGAAAAAGAATATATTGATCTAAAACAACTATCAGATCAGGTATCTCTATCGGTGTTAATGTCTTCTCATTTATTTGTTCTTCAATGTATATGAGGGTATCTTCAATGGAGCGTGCTGCTTTTGCAAATATTACAGATGGAATTCTATGTCTGCTTTCTGGAACTTTACCTTCTGTGAATAGAGTTGGAAGTTTTCTTTGAAGTCGTTTTACGCTTTGGACTTGCTTTAATCCTCTATGAAATTCTGATCTTTTAGTTAATGTTTTAATGTCAGGTTTTACTTCTATAGCGGCATATACTCCTTCGGCTAAGATCACCTCTCTTTTTGGAGTAAGCAATCTGGGGTGTATTGAGTGAAGAATAACACAGTCTATTTCTTGAGACTCTGAATCTATAGAGTAAATCTTACCCTTTTTGACGGTATATGTAATCGGAAAAAAACTCTCAAGAAATTCAGCAACTGATGTTTCTCTAGTATCTCCTGTTTTTTGAGTATCTTTTGAAAAAATAGCCTTTGTTTTATCAAAAATTAATCTAATTTGATCTAGGTTTTCACTTATTGCGCCGATTGCTGCATTCATGATGATATTTATTAATTGGTGGTTGAACTTCTAACGTTAAAGCATTTTATGCCGTGTGCGACAGCACTGGGCATAAATGTCTGGTCGGACGAAACCGCGTGCTACGGAGTCCAATACCTTATCCATAAGGGGATTGCTTTTCCTGCCCCTCGCCACGCTAGCCCATGCTGCCCAGTTATTCACCACCAACTGCTGCTTTTCCATTGCCTTTTCACTGTTTGCCACCCTGATTGTGGTCAAACATAACACAGGGTTCTGGGTATTTCGAGCCATTTTTCTACTGGATGCAACGGCTAGGTGGCAGTTATCCGTACTACAGGGGGGTGCTGCCACAATCATCCAACGGTGATGCGAAAAATGCTAAACTTCCCCTATCACAGCGATGAGCAAGGCAAGTGCAATGCAAGATAAATACTTGAACCCGTTTACGGATTTTGGTTTTAAAAAATTGTTTGGTGAAGAGCCGAATAAGGATTTGTTAATCAGTTTCTTAAATTCTTTTTTACCGGAACGCCATAATATTCACGATTTGCAATACACTAAACACGAATACCAAGGTTATACGGCATTAGATCGTAAAGCGATTTTTGATTTGAATTGCGTGAGTAGTACAGGCGAACGTTTTATTGTCGAATTGCAAAAAGCCAAACAGAATTATTTTAAAGATCGGAGTTTATATTACGCCACCTTTCCGATTCAGGAACAAGCGCAACGCGGCGATTGGGATTATAAGCTGTCGGCGGTTTATACGGTGGGGATTTTGGATTTTGTATTCGATGAAGACCGCGAAACCCATGATTGCGAAACGGTGCATGAAGTCAAACTGAAAAACCAAAAGGGTAAGGTTTTCTACGATAAACTAACGTTTATTTACTTAACGCTGCCGAACTTTCGTAAACAGCGTAGTGAGTTACATACGCTGCAAGATAAATGGTTGTATGTGTTCCGCCACCTTGCTGAACTAGACGATATTCCAGCGGAATTGCAAGAAAGCGTGTTCTTAAAACTGTTTCAAGTGGCGCAAATTGCCCAATTTAACCCACAAGAACGCCAAGCTTACGAAGACAGTTTGAAATATTACCGCGATTTAAAGAATGTTACGGATACCGCCTTTGAAGATGGTGTAGAACAGGGGATTGATATTGGTGTGGAGCGTGGCATTAGCATTGGTATTGAGCAAGGCGAACGTGCGAAAGCCGTGGAGATTGCGCGTAATTTATTGGATGTGTTAGACGATGCGACGATTGCGCAGAAAACTGGATTAAGCGTGGTGGATATTCAACAGTTACGCCGTGTTTAATGTTTAATGGTCTATAAAACAAAAATAGTTAGTTGATAGGAGATTATCAGGTTGGATGATTTTATTATCCGTGCCATTGTTGCGGGTATGGCGATTGTGGTCATGGCGGGTGTATTGGGTGTGTTCTTGCTTTGGCGACGCATGGCGTATTTTGGGGATACCTTATCGCATTCAGCATTATTGGGTGTGGCATTGGGTTTTCTGACAGGCATGAATATTAACCTGTGGATTTTGCTGGTGTGTGTGGCAGTGGCATTGCTGATGTTGTATGTGCAGCATAATCCGCGTGTTGGTAGCGATACACTATTGGGCATTATTGGGCACAGCGCATTAGCGTTGGGAACGGTAGCTCTGACCTTTTTGCCAACGGTGCGCGTGGATTTAATGGCGTATTTATTCGGTGATATTTTGGCGGTTAGCCGCACGGACTTGCTGCTGGCGTGGAGTTTGGCGGGAGCGGTTTGCCTTGTATTGTGGTGGATTTGGCGACCGTTGTTGGCTCTTACGGTTCATGCTGAGTTGGCGCAAGTTGAAGGAGTGAAAGTGTGGTGGATTAGCGGAGTTTACATGCTTCTGATAGCGTTAATGGTGACGGTGGCGATGAAGATCGTTGGGGTGTTACTGCTAACCGCATTGTTGATTATTCCTGCTGCGACGGCACGGCAATTTGCACGCACGCCTGAGTACATGGCGGTGTTAGCGGTGGTCGCGGGGTTATTGGCTCTATTTGGTGGCATTGCAATGGCTTTGCAGTGGGATACACCAGCGGGGCCTAGTATTGTGGTAGTGGCGAGTTGTTTATTTATCTTGGCACAGTTTTCGCCCATGCGCAGCGTGTAAAGGTGTTAAATTGCGCATATTGCGAGTGTCGTGCTCCATTTCGACCGTTTTTTTTGACCTCTGGTAGTGCTCCTAGTGCATCACTGGTGCGTACCTGTTGTGCAATGCACCATTCGATGCTACAAATGCGTGATATTTGTCATCATTTACCTTAGTGGTTTGTTTTATGGAAGTAACTGCTGTTTATCCTGGTACATTTGACCCGATTACCAAGGGGCATCTCGATTTGATCCGTCGTGGGCGCATCTTGTATCGACGTGTTGTGGTCGGGGTTGCCTCGAACCCTAAGAAAAAACCGCTGTTCTCCTTGCAGGAACGAGTCAATATGATTAAAGAGGAATTGGCAGCAGAAGGCATGGATGATGTCAAAGTCATTGGGTTTGAGGGTTTGCTGGTCAATTTTGCGCGGGAACAGAATGCTACCGTGCTGATTCGTGGTATGAGAGCGGTGGCAGACTTTGAGTTTGAGTTTCAGCTTGCTAGCATGAATCGCAGTCTTGCGCCGGAAGTGGAATCGGTCTTCTTAATGCCTGGCGAAAATTATTCCTTTATCTCTTCAACATTGGTGAAAGAAGTGGCTATTTTAAACGGGGATGTCTCGCGCTTTGTGGCACCGCATGTATTGGCTGCCTTGAAACAAAAAATCGTGCATGTGCGTACCGAGCGTGGGCTGGAATAAGAGCATTCCCGCTGATTCAGTAGTGTGATATTGATTCCGGTTAATGTTACGCTTCACGCCCACTTGTTAGAATGCGCCAACTTATTTTGAAGTAGAGGAATAGTAATTTATGGCATTGATGATTACCGATGAATGCATTAACTGCGATGTATGTGAGCCAGAGTGCCCCAATCAGGCTATTTCAGCAGGAGATGAGATTTATGTGATTGACCCTAACCGTTGCACGGAATGTGTTGGTCACTATGATGAGCCACAATGCGTAGCCGTTTGCCCTGTCGATTGCATTCCGCACGACCCAGAGCATGTGGAAAGTCAGTCTGACCTACAACTGAAGTACGAAAAATTAATGGCGCAAAAATAAGCTAGATTTTCTGCTTACAACGCCTGCCATCGTGCAGGCGTTTTTGTTCGTAAGTTCAAGGTGTGGTGCTGGTTTGAGTCGGTTTTGTCGCGTTGAATGTCAATAAAATTTTGCGATTTTCATCCAGTAAGTGCAGTTGTTCCCGACTCAGCGCGAATTGTTTGGCTTGTGAGAGTTGTTTGAGAAAGTGCTGTTCGATTTGGTCTCGTTCCCCGCCGCACGCCATTTTAGTTGCGCCAATTGCCCCTGTGCTAAATACGCCATCATTGCTGCCAACATAGCTACCGAAAAAGCTGTTGCAACCTGAGTAGCCGTTTAAACGACTATCATCAAAATTTAAGGTTAAAGGTCTTTCGCTAACCACGGCGTTGCCATCCAATGTTTTTAATTGCCAAGTGCTATGTTTTAAACTCAGGCCAGTGTTTGCTTGGGTTTTGGTGTCTAATGTGCAAGCGGAAACGATGGCTAAACCGACCAAGGTGGCGAATATTTGTCCCGAAAAAGACGACAGAATGGTTTTAACGCTCATGCTGACTGCTCCATTGTTTATGTTTGTTATGTTATGAGTTGGCAGTGAGAAAAAAGTTGCAAGGTATGATGCGCTCAACGAATCAGCACTTCAACGAATGACGGATAATTTGCATTGCACTATAAGTTCTCGTGTCTATTAGTCCATGTAATATAGGAAAAGGTTCATGAATCAATCGCCCGCTAATCAGTTGTTACAGTTGTTGACGACTCAACAAACCTTGCAATTGGCTACACTGGATACCAACGGTAATCCTGCCATTAGTTATGCCCCATTTGTTCGTGATGAAATGGGTAATTTCTATATTTTTATTAGTGGGTTAGCTAGCCATGCGCAAGATTTGTTACAGCATCCAGCGGTGGCGGTTATGTTGATTGCTGATGAACAAGATGCCCGTCAAATCTTTGCCCGTACTCGTGTTACTTACCAATGCAGCGCGGAAGTGGTAACGCGGGACACACCAGAAGCCACGTCGTTGTTGGATGCTATGCAAGCACGATTTGGTGAAGTCGTTGGTGTATTGCGTGGTTTGGGCGATTTCGTGTTGTTTCGGCTGAAACCACAAAGCGGGCGTTTCGTGATGGGGTTTGGGCAAGCGTTTGTCTTGACAGGTGACGCTTTACAAACCTTAGAACACATTACGAAGGCTTAGGTGGTTAATAATGATGTCCTTTGCTCCCATCGGTTATGTTCGTTCGCCTTACAAGGAAAAATTCGGGATTCCACGTCAGCCAAATTTAGTGACGGAAGCACGCGCAACTTTGGAATTGGTCGCGCCATTTAATCAGCCAGACAGTGTGCGTGGTTTGGAGGGTTTTTCGCACATTTGGGTGATATTCGTGTTCCACGCTACGGCTGCACAGGGTTGGAAGCCGACGGTGCGTCCGCCACGTTTGGGGGGGAATACGCGCTTGGGGGTGTTTGCCACACGGTCAACGTTTCGTCCTAATCCGTTGGGTTTGTCGGTTGCACAGTTATGTGGCATTCAGCAGCAGGGGAGTAAGATGATATTGACATTAGCGGGTGTTGATTTGCTAGATGGTACACCAGTATTGGATATTAAACCGTACTTGCCGTATGCTGATGCGCTTCATCAGGCGAGTGCTGGGTTTGCGCCGGATGCACCGCAAGCATTGCAAGGTCATGTAAGGTTTTCGGTGCTGGCGGGTCAGCAATGTGTACAGCAACAGCAGCGACTCAACACTAATGTACGCCTTCTGATAGAACAAATCTTGCATCAAGACCCTAGGCCTTCTTACCGTCATGGGCTGGCGGATGAGCGTGTGTATGCTATGCGTTTGTATGATTTTGATCTGCGCTGGCGTTATACCCCGACGGGAATTGAAGTGCTGGAACTGGCAGTCATTTAGTATCGTTCAGGCTTGGAATGATACAGGGCTGGTTATAAAACCTTCAACACCGACACCATTCATCTATACATGTTGAAATCTACTGTTATCGCCGTTGCGATTATTGCTGGGGGCACAAACCTCGCGTGGGGTATGAAAAATCCACTACAGGCGAAACCCAATATCGCCGTACCACAACCAGCAGAATTAACCTTGATTCGCCATCAACAAACGCACGATCTGCCGGATGATATTCTGACGATGATGCGAAAAGATAGCATTCCGTCGGATCATTTGAGTGTTTACATTCGTGATTTGAACGCAAATGCCCCTTTAGTGCTACATAATGATCATGTACCGCGTAATCCAGCTTCAACCATGAAGTTAGTGACGACATGGACGGCATTAAAATTGTTAGGTCCGGCCTACACTTGGAAAACCGAAGTCTGGACGCGCGGCACGGTTGCCAATGGGGTTTTGCAGGGAGATTTGATTTTAAAGGGCTTTGGTGACCCGTTTTTGACGGATGAAGCTTTTTGGCAGTTGTTGCATGATGTTCAGCTTAAGGGCGTGAAATCGATTACAGGTAACTTAGTGGTGGACAACAGTTTTTTCAGTTTACCGCCACAAGACCCCGCAGCATTCGATGGTGAGCCTTCAAAAGTCTATAATGCGCCGCCGTCGGCATTAATGTATAACTTTCAGGCGACCCGTTTTTTGTTTGAGCCAGATGCTGTGAATAAACGGGTAAGTATTTCCGCTTTTCCTGCCGTGCCGGGCTTGCAGATTGATAATCAGGTACAGTTGTCGGCACGCGAAAGCTGCACGAAAGGTGATTATCACCCTTATTTCAGTCACACTGGTTCGACCGTTAAAATCACCGGAACTTACGCGCAAGGTTGTGGGAAAAACTTCATCATGCGTGTGATGTCAACGCCGGAAGAGCATGTGTTTAATGCGTTTCGTGATGTGTGGCAAGCGCAGGGCGGAACATTTAACGGTAAATTGCAAGTTGGCGAATTGCAAGCAGGTGACACGTTACTGCATAAGCATGAGTCACGCACGCTGGGGGAACAAATTCGCTTCATCAATAAATGGAGCAATAATGTCATGGCACGGGAGTTGTTGTTGACGGTGGGGGCGCATTTAGGTGGTGCACCTGCAACGTTAGAAAAAGGTCAGAAGGCTGTACAGATGTTATTAGCAACTTCCGGTATTGATCTGACAGGTATGGTGCTGGAAAACGGTGCAGGTTTGTCTCGCGATGAGCGTATTACTGCACAACAATTAGGCCAGCTATTGGAAAGTGCATGGCGTGATCCGTATATGCCAGAGTTTATGGCTTCTATGCCTTTATTCGGTGAAGATGGCACATTAGCTGAACGTTTTAAAAATGATGATTTGCGCGGGCGTAGCCACATGAAAACGGGAACGTTGCGCGATGCTACGGCAATCGCTGGTTATATGTTGACCCGCACAGGCAAGCGATTAGTGGTAGTGTTACAACATAATGGTGCTGAATCCGGTGGCAGTGGGCGGCGGTTGCAAGACGCTATCCTACGTTGGGCTTTTGAGCAGTAATAAAGCCCTGCGTTTGTCCATCGTCAGTGGTGGTTAAAGCAAAAATACGAACTTGGGAGCTGCACGGTGAAAAAAATAATATGGAGTCTCTGTTTGTTGAGTGCAGCTTCCCCCGCTGTGGGGTTGGCGGCATTTTTTCAAACAACAGATGATAAAGCTTCTAAACCCAGCGAGTCCCCCGTGAAAGTGAATGTACAGGGGGCGAGTGAGGAATTAGCCGATAACCTAAAAGCTTTTTTGCCATCGTTGCGTAACCTAAAGTGTGATTCACCTGCCGAGCGTGTGCAGCGTTTCATTGACTCATCGCACGAAAAGCTGGCAGAGGGTGCGGAAGCAATGGGCTATTACTCGGCACAGTTCAACATCACTCCGACACGTCAAGCGAATTGTCTGGCTTTGAATATCGCCGTTAAGTCAGGTGATCCGGTGCGTGTTAAGCGGGTGCAAATCGACGTTGAAGGTAGTGGGAAACATTTACCTGAGTTTCAAACCCTGGTGGCGCATCCACCCTACCGTGCGGGTGATGTGTTGGTGCATCAGGCCTACGAAGATTTTAAAGCAAATCTTACACGCACTGCGAATAACTTGGGCTTTTTCGACGCGAAATATGTAACACGCGAGATTCAAGTCGACCCAGATACGCTGGAAGCGGTGGTGCAAATCGCTTTTGATACAGGGCAGCGTTATCAAGTCGGTAAGGTGAGTGTTGAGCAGGATGTGTTGGATGATAAACATTTACGCCGTTATATTCGTGTGCAACAAGGTGATACCTATAATGGTGAGCAGTTGTTGAAACAGCAGCGTATTCTGGAGGGGAGTGGTTATTACAGCGATGTACAAGTGCGCGGGCAATACCAACAAGCAGAACAGGGGCAAGCTGTTCCGGTTGAAATTGTCGCGCAACGTCGTAAGCGATATTCCTATACAGGGCAAATCGGCTACGGTACGGATACGGGGGTGCGCACTGAAGCAGGCATGGAAGCGCATTGGGTCAACCAAAAAGGTCATAAAGTTACCGCAAAAGGGCGGGTCGGCGAGAAAGAACAGGCTGTTGAGGCAACCTATAAAGTACCGTTGTGGAGTCCCGAACACGAATACACCAGCTTTTCAGCAGGTTGGCAAAAAAGTGATAACAACGACATTAAGAGCGAAGGTTTTAAACTCGGTGTTGATTATAACCGCCGTAGTGATAATGATTGGCAGCAAACCATTTTCATTAATTACCTCGATGAAACCACACAAGTCACTGGTGAGGATGAAACCCGCTCCCAAATGGCTTTGCTAGGCGGTCGTGTCAAAAAAACCAAAAGTGACGATTTGTTATTTCCTTCTGAAGGTTGGCAAGTGTTGGCGGAGGTGAAGGGGGCGCGTAAGGGTATTCTCAGCGACCAAAATATTTTGCAAGGCAAAGTGCAGGGAAAATACCTACATTCCTTTGATAATAAAGGTAAAGTGATTGCTCAGGGTAGTGTGGGGTCAACACTGACTGATGAGTTTGATGAAGTCCCCAAGTCGTTACGGTTCTTCGCGGGTGGTCAAGGTTCAGTGCGGGGTTATGATTTCGAGTCATTAGGCGAAACCAACAGCAATGGGGAGGTGATCGGTGGCAAACATGTGATCACCAGCAGTTTGGAATATGAACACCCTGTCGTCGATAAAATCAGTGCGGCAGCCTTCGTTGATGCGGGGAATGCGTTCGATGATACGGCAAATCTCACCATGAAAGTAGGGGCTGGGGTTGGGGCGCGTTACAAATCGCCTTTAGGGCCGATTCGTTTGGATGTTGCTGTGCCAAAAGATAAACAAAGCGACGTGCATTTCTATTTCAGCTTAGGGCCAGACCTGTGATGCGTTGGTTTAAACATCTCTTACTACAGCCCTTATTGGTTTTGCTGATCTTACTGCTACTAGGGGGCGGCGCAATTGCGATACTGGGGCTTTCTAATACAGGAACAAAGTTACTGGTAGAACAATTACATGATTTCGTACCCGAATTGACCATAGATGGGGTGGATGGTGTACTGGCGCAACATGTAACTGCTGATAAAGTAGCATGGGAAGATGAGACAACCGCAGTGGAAGCGCGGCAAGTGACGCTGCAACACCGTTTCGATTTTGGCACACCTATCACCGTGCATGTGGAACAGTTGCAAGTTGGTAAGTTGGTGGTACGGCTCAAACCTACGGCGGCTGATGCTTCTGCAACCAATGAAGCTTTTGATTTACCTTCCATTATTTTGCCTGTGAATGTGGATGCGCAGCAGGTGAAAGTCGATGCGCTGGAGGTTTGGGATGGTGAAACCCTAACAGCATTACGCGATGTGGTATTGACCGCGCAAGCTCGTGATGGACATTTGTACGTTGACAACCTTCATGCGCAACTATTCGATGATAAAGGCACAATAACGGCGACCTTAAACGGCACAATGGCATTGGCTCAACCGCATGAGTTAAACACGCAGTTACAACTCGATGCCAATAGCCAAACTTGGGGTGTGGGTAAATCTCATTGGCAAATTGGCGGGGAATTATTGCATTACACCTTGCAAGGTGAAGCGGATTGGCAATACGCACACTACCCGCGTTACAAAGGGCAACTGAAAAGCCAAGGCACATTCGCGGATATGCAGGTGGAAAACTTGCAGTTACAAGGTGCGGCGGGCGAAGCGCAAGCCAAAGGACATATCGCATGGGATCAGGGGTTTGCGTGGCAGGCAGACATTAATGGTAAGCAATTAAATCCGCAGCCGTTTGTGGCTGATTTACCTGCAAACCTAAGCACGACATTACAAACTAGCGGTCATTTGCAGGATGGCAAAACCCAAATCAGCCTGAACCTTACGCAATTACAAGGCAAGTTACGCGATTATCCGGTGGATATTAAAGGGCAGGGTGATTGGAACGGTAAGCTACTCAATGTCAAAGCTTTGAATGCTTTGGTGGGCGACAATCGTTTACAAGCCAGCGGGCAAGCCACCGATAAAGTGGAGGTGAAATGGCAAATCGACGCGCCGAAACTCGCCCAGCTTTACCCCAAACTCAATGGGAATGCCAAAGGTAATGGCACATTAGTCGGGCAAGTCGATGGTTCGCAGTTACAATTGGCGATTAATGAACTCAACGGTAAACTCGAAGGCTACGATGTAAAAGCCAAAGGTTTGCTGGAGTGGGGGCAGCAACGCTTATTGGCGAAAGATTTACAGGTTGAATCGGGGAATAACCGCATAGCGGTGTCGGGGCAAGCCACCGAGCCATTCGATTTGCAGTGGAAAGTCGATGCGAAAAACCTTGCTAAGGCGTGGAAAGGTTTGGAAGGTAGCTTACAAGGTGAAGGCATTTTTAAAGGCAAACTCACGCAGCCTACCATTCAAGCCGATTTGCAGGGTAAGCAATTGCGTTTTCAAGATTACCGTTTGGGGGCGATTGATCTAAAAGCCAGTCAGGACGGGACGCGTTACACCATTCTGGGTAGTTTGAAAGACTTTAAAACGGGTGAAACGGTGATTAAAGCCGCCAAAGTGGATGGTTCAGGCACAATCGAAAATCACCAGCTTACCGCGCAAATCACCCATCCTGATGCTAAGGTGGATTTCCGTGCCAACGGTGGTTGGAAGGATAATCAATGGCGCGGTACGGTTTCCCAACTAGCCTTGCGTGATACGCCAGCAGGGGCGTGGGATTTGGCTTCACCCGTGAATCTGAGTGCGGGTGCGAAAAGTTTTAGCAGTTCTGAGGTGTGTTTGACGCATCAAGGCTCTAAATTGTGCGCCAAGCCAGAATGGGGGGCGCAAGGTTTGAGTGTTGCGGGCGTGGTGCGTGACATGCCGTTGGTGATGGCGCGTCCGTGGTTGCCCAATACCGTGGAGTTAGCGGGTAGTGTGGATGCGGATTACCGTTTTGAACAGCGCGGTGGCAAACCACAAGCCAAAGTTGATATTCGTTTACCCGATAGTGCGGTGACAATTATCAGCAGTAATGGTAAGCGTGAAACCTTGCGTTACAGTAATGCACAAGCCAATCTCAGCCTTAATGATCGGCAATTGGATACGCAAGCGCAATTAGCATTAACGGGTTACGGCACGATTCAAGAGCAAGGGCAGATTACTTTATCGCCTAGCAATGGTAATCACCGCATTGATGCTACTATTACCGCCGATATGCCGGATATTAGTTGGATGGAACGCTTTTCCCCACAAATCGAACAGCTTAAAGGTCGTGCAGAAGGTGCGGTTAGCATTAGCGGCAGTTTGAGTAAGCCGAATGTAATGGGGGAGGCTCGTTTGGTTGATGCTCAAGTGCATTTGCCGGAAACGGGAGTGACCTTGCAACGTATGAATTTGACCATGCGTTCCCAAGATGCAGCGCACGCCGCGATTAGCGGTTCATTACAAGCAGGGCAAGGTACATTACAAGCCAGTGGGATATTGTCATTAGCCAACTTACCGAATTGGCAGGCGAATGTGAATTTGCAGGGAAATAATCTGCAATTGATGAATACACATGAAATCCAAGCGCTGGTATCACCAGATTTACAATTGCAGGTGAGTCCAGCCAACGTTGCGATCACAGGAATGGTGCGGATTCCCGAAACCACCGTCACTTTGCGCGAATTGCCGCAAGGCGCAAGTGCCTATTCTGACGATGTGGTGATTGTTGGACGGCGGGCGGTGCGGCAGTCCGTTGCCATTGCAGAAAAAGACGTACCCATGAATATCACTCCTAATGTGCTGATTGAATTGGGCGATAAAGTGAAATTTTCAGGCTTTGGTTTAGATGCTCGTTTGACAGGTAAATTGCGGGTATTGCGCACACGGCAAGACATTATCGCTGAAGGTGCGTTGAATGTTGTGGATGGTATTTACAAAGCTTATGGGCAAAATTTAACCATTGAAAAGGGGCGTTTGATGTTCAACGGTGCATTAGACAACCCAGGCTTGGACGTTAAAGCGGTGCGCGAAGTCGAAGATGGTGATATTACCGTGGGTATTGCATTAGCGGGGACAGTAAAACAACCCGAATCCACACTCTTTTCGTCACCAACACAAACCCAAAGCGACACATTAAGTTATTTGCTTACAGGGCGTGCCATGTCCGGTTTGACGGGGGATCAGTCTTCATTATTGACGGAAGCTATCACCGGACTGGGTATTGCAGGGGGTGAAAGTCTAGCGCAACAATTTGGAGGCAGTTTAGGCTTGGATGATGTCAAGCTGAAAGCCAAAAATGGCGATATTCAACAAAGCGAATTGGCACTGGGAAAGCGTTTGGGACCCAAATTGTATGTGCGTTATATCGTGGGTCTATTTGATTCGCTACAACGATTGGCCATTACCTACCAAATTAATAAACATCTCCAGCTTGAAGCCCAAACGGGGGTGCAGCAGAGTATGGACCTGATCTACAAAATCGATACCAACACAGGATTTTTGGGAAAATAACAGCGCAGTCAGTTTTTTTAAAAAAGACGAAATATTCTCTTGCACAACTTGAACAATCACTCTATGATTGCGCCTTCACTTCACGGTGAGCTTTTGACGAAAAGCTAATTAAGTTAAATCGTCAATACAGTTTCAATTTTCTGCTTTTAAGGTTGACTTTGTGAGATAAATAATACACAATGTCGGCCTCTCAAGCTGGAGGGGTTCCCGAGCGGTCAAAGGGGGCAGACTGTAAATCTGTTGTCACAGACTTCGAAGGTTCGAATCCTTCCCCCTCCACCATTTTGATTTAGTTTGCACGTTCAGCTGCTTCGTATTGCGAAGTGATAAGGTCTAGGCGGGTGTAGTTCAATGGTAGAACCTCAGCCTTCCAAGCTGATGGTGTGGGT
>CAZTUZ010000056.1:0-14242 GCA_964617055.1 uncultured Thiothrix sp. | reverse complement strand
CGGAGACAACCGTACCCTCTGTGCGTGCTTCAGCGCCAGCCTCGAAGCTGCTGATACGCTTCTTGATCAGATCACTGATTTCAGTTGGGTTAAGTTGCATGTGCTATTCCTCTAGTTAGGCGGGGCTTAGCGAGCCAACGCCGCCTTCATATCTTTCAGCCTGCTTTGGATAGAGCCATCAATCACCAAGTCACCTGCACGGATCACCGCGCCGCCCATTAACAATGGGTCAACTTTAGCGACTAATTTTACTTCACGTCCTAAGCGTTTCTGGAGTGCCGCAGCGATTGTCCGCTGCTGGTCATCGGTCATTGCCTGTGCAGAAACGATTTCTGCTTCAACCGCACCCTCTGCTTCCGCCTTCATTTCTTCAAAGATGGAAGCAATTTCAGGTACGAGGATAAAGCGATCATTTTCTGCCAGAACCTTGAGCAGATTGCGACCTTGATCATCGAGCGCAGAACCTGCAATCTCGGCGAAAATGTCTGCCTTCTGTTCTTTGGTCATGCGAGGATGACTCAGCAAAGATGCCGAACCTTCTGCCGCGACTACCGCAGACATGGCTGCCAGTTGTGCTGACCATTGTGGCAGCACACCAGCTTCCTGCGCCATCTCAAACACCGCACGGGCATAAGGACGGGCAGCGGTTGTCAATTCAGACATGGTTCACCACCTTAGATTTGCGCAGCCAATTCATCCAATGCTTTTGCATGTGCAGCAGCATCAATTTCGCGACCCAGAATTTTCTCTGCCCCAGCAACGGCCAATGCAGCAACTTGAGTACGCAGACTTTCACGAGCGCGAGAAACTTCTTGCTCTAAATCTGCTTGAGCAGCCGCTTTTACACGACCCGCTTCATCCAGTGCCGCATTTTTAGCTTCGTCAATGATCTCACCTGCACGTTTTTGCGCTTGTGTGATGATGTCCGCAGCTTCAGCTTTAGCTTTTTTCAGTTCGTCCAGTGCTTTCTGGCGAGCCAACTCTTCTTCGTGCTTGCCTTTTTCGGCAGCAGCAAGACCGTCAGCGATACGCGCTTTACGATCTTCCAGCACTTTCAGCATCGGTTCCCACAGTACACTTTTGATGAACCAGACCAGCACCGAGAAAACGATGACTTGACCGATCAGCGTTAGTGTTACGTTCATGTTAACCTCCGAGTGTTAGTAACAATATTCAACCAACAAACGGATGATTAGCCGCCAATTGCAGATTGAGCAGCACCAACGAACGGGTTAGCGAAGATGAACCACATGGAGATACCCAATACGATCATTGGGAACGCTTCCATCAGACCGCCAGTGAACAGCATTTGACCAGTCAACTGAGCACGCATTTCAGGTTGACGAGCAATACCTTCGATAAATTTAGAACAGATCATACCCCAGCCTAATGCGGAACCCAGACCCGCAGCAGCCAGAATGATGCCAACGCCTACTGCAGTGTAGGAATAGATCATTGCAACAACTTGTGCATCCATCGTAAAGTCTCCAAAAGTTAAAAATTAAAAAACAAAATCAAAAACTAAAACGGTTTACCACAACTTAGTGGTGCTCATCATTCTGGCTAGCCAGACCCAGGTAGACCACTGTCAGCAGCATAAAGATGAATGCTTGCAATGGCACAACCAACAAGTGGAAGACGGACCACAATGAACCTAACACGATTTGTGCAGGCATTGCCCATACAGAGAACGCTAACAGTGCAATCAACAAGAACAGCAATTCGCCCGCGAACATGTTTCCGAAAAGACGAAGGCCGAGACTGACTGGTTTTGCGAGTTCTTCAATGGCAGTCATGATGATGTTGACTGGCATTAAGTACGGTCCAAATGGGTGGAACAAGAATTGTTTGATGTAACCCACTAAGCCTTTGTGTTTGATGTTGTAGTAAAGAATCAAACCAAATACAGAGATGGCTAAACCAAAGGTGGTATCCAAGTTAGTGGTTGGAACAACTTTCAGGTATACATGATGTGGATCCGCACCAAAGATGCCTAAGAAGCCACCCCACAGTGAAGGCAGTAAATCAACCGGCAGGAAGTCCATTGAGTTCATCAACAGAACCCAAACGAAAATAGTAATAGCCAACGGCCCAACGAGACCATCAGCATTCGGGAAAATGTCCTTAACTTGCTGATTCACAAACTCAACAACGGTCTCCGCAACGTTCTGCGCACCGCTTGGGTTATCAGCATTCAAGTTTTTGCCAACTTTCCAGGCAAAATAAGCAATTAGACCTGCGAGCAGCACACTGAACAAGAATACGTCGACATGGAACACGCTGAAGTCAACAATTTTGACATTCTCGCCGTGCTCAACACCGATACTCCAGTTAGTCAAATGGTGCTGGATGTACTCGACAGGATTTGAGATTGCTGGCGCATTAGACTCGCTCACAATTCACCCCATACTATAAAGTTAAAAAATCTTTTCAGGGATCACCGTGCCTGGCGGCTTCCCATCAGCATATAGGCCAGTTGCGCGACCATGAATGTACCTAGTACCGGAATCGGTGCGAGTTTCAAGTAACCCAAACCAAAACCCAGCGCAACCAACACGAACACAAATCGTTGTACAACACCAAAGTACAAAGCATAAACACTCTGCTCTGGGTTTATCTTCGCTATTTCTCCTGCCTGTGCAACACGACGGGACAACAGCATGGTATTCGCGAGTGCAATAGCACCACCGTAGAAGGCTGGAAGCATCGCTGCTTCACCCTGATAGGTGTATGACACCGCAACACCTGCAAGCATCAGGATGAACTGTATGATGAGTATACTTTGCATCTGCTCCTCGTTTCAGAGGATGACGGGTAACGTCTCCTCCCCCTTCTCAAATCCCGATGGAGTATAAATATATTCTAAATGAGCGGTCAACCGCTGATTATGGATACTCGGGAGTTCTAAACAGGGGGGGATTATATAATCCTTCCACGCCGAATCGCCACAACAAATTGCCTAGGCAAGACCCTATTCTTGGGCACTATCCGACACAATGGGAGCAATTTTGTGTTTTTTTACAAAGTTTTTGAGAATGATCAAGAAAAAGACACCTTATCCGCTTTCCACCCTTCACTTGAAGGGTAGAAGCAGAAATAGGGTTCAATGACGTATCCCGGATACGCGAGAAAATAGATTAACGATTACGCACGAAACGACGCACTTCTGCCAAGTGACGACGACTGACTTCCAACTGGTCTTTGACGTTATCCAGCACCACTTGGGTGCGACCAATGGAGGATTTGGATAAACCAGAAATCGCACTTTTTGCCACCAATGCATTGCGATGGATGCGAATAAAACGGTCTGCCAAATCCGTTTCTAATGATTTTAACGATTCTTCAATAATCACTTCGCCTTTTTTATGGCGCACCGTTACATATTTCTGGTCAGCTTGGAAATACACAACATCTTCAATGGGAATCAACTCTAAATTGCCACGCATCCGTGCACAAATGTGTTTACGCGACATCAGATTACGACCTTCACGGTTCTCCAATGCTTCTAAACGTTGTGCACGATTCAGTGAGCGGGCTTGTTCCAGACTTTGTAATAATTGTTCTTGTCTAATCGGTTTCATAAGATACCCTGTTGCTTTTGTTGAAAAGGCTTCCAAAGCATACTCACCATACGCTGTGGTGAATATGACGGCAGGTGGGCTATCCATGCCCGAAATGTGTCGCGCCGCTTCTAGCCCATCCATCGCGGGCATTGAAATGTCCATCAACACAATGTCTGGTTGATGACGCTCGGTCATGATCACTGCATCAACCCCGTTTTCGGCTTCTGCACAAACCACATAGTCAACTTGACTCGCTAATAGCCCCTTAATGCGCTCGCGGGCATATTCCTCGTCATCAACTACCAAAATTTTTAATGCCATAGTTATTCTTACTCCTTGGGGATGGAAAACGACACTCGATACTGCTGAACGCCTTTTTGTATTTTCAGATTTGCTCGGTCGCCATACGCCAATCGCAAACGATTAACCATGTTTTCCTGAGCAATGTGATTACCTTTTTGATGAGTACTCACACCCGATGGGGGTAACGGGTTAGTGACAGAAACGTCCAGTCGATTTCCGGCATCGTAAAGACTGACCGTGAGCAAACCACCATCTTGACGCGGCTGAATCCCGTGATAAACCGCGTTTTCCACCAGTGGTTGCAACAGAAAAGGTGGAATATCCATATCCAATGGAAGACTGTTACGATCCATATCCAACTTAACGTGCAAACGTTTTTCACCCAGACGTAACCCCTCCATGCGCAAATACGCAAGGGTCAAATCTAACTCTTCTTTCAGTGAAATCCGCGCCCGTTTATCGAGGGTTAAACGCATAATATCGGCAAGGTCCAACAAAGCTTCCTCTGCTTTCCCTGGCTCTTTGTAAACCAAATGCGCAATCGTATTGAGACTATTGAACAGAAAGTGGGGACGCATCCGCGCTTGTAGTGCATCGTATTTCGCAGCGGAATCCGCCTTAACGGTCTCTTCCCATTGGCTATGAATATAGAAATAACGCAACATCACAATGCTAATGACAAAACTAATCACTAAATTTTTAAGCAGGAATAAACCATCGAATAATAATCCATCAACTCCTGCACGATGACCTGCCACTAGCAATCCCATCAACGACGCAACCAAGGTAAAAAAGGTTGTCACCACCAGCACAATGCTGCTGGCTTTCACAACCGATGGCTTGTGGAAAAAACGACTCAATACGCAAAGGGTAAACACCGATGCTAAAGTCACCCATTGCACAAACAGGGAATACAACCCCAACCCCATTACGAAGTCGCTTAGGTCATTCGCTACGACCAAAGCCAAGACGATAGCCAACAATTCCGCAACCACGACGGTGCGTAACAGTGCTTGTGGCAGACATAAGTTGGGTAGATAACCTAGTGTTTTTCCAGTCGATGATGACATATTTCCGCTCTCAATCAGGGCAATTACTGCTTAACGTGTAAGGAACGAATAAGTAGTAGCCTGACTCAGTTTAAAATTTATTTTTTTGTTATTCCCTGACCTGCCATCGCAGGTTGAGCAATTCCTTATATACTATCGCGCAATGACTTAACGGTTGCACAGATTCAGCATTACAGTTGCGTTTTTAATTCTTCCACACTGTGATAATGTCTGGCAACTTTTTTTAGCAACTTGATGAAAAACCGACATTAACTCATGAACGAACAACAACAAGCAACCGCCAAGGACAAACCTTGGGGCGGACGTTTCAGCGAATCCACCGACGCATTCGTCGAAGAATTCACCGCATCCATTAACTTTGACAAACGTTTATACAAACACGACATTCAAGGTTCACGCGCTCATGCTCAAATGCTTGGCAAAGTAGGGATATTAAACTCCAACGAAGTTGAACAAATCCTTAGCGGCTTAGATATTATTGAAAAAATGGCTGATAATGGTGAATTAGAATGGAAAATCTCCCTAGAAGATGTCCACATGAACGTCGAAGCGCGCCTGACTGACCGTATTGGCATTGCAGGCAAAAAGTTACACACCGGACGTTCACGCAATGACCAAGTTGCTACCGACGTGCGCCTGTGGTTACGCGAACAGGTTGACGGCATTAGCCACGAATTACGCCGTTTACAACATGCGCTGGTTGATCTTGCCGAACGCGAAGCCGATACGATTCTGCCCGGTTTCACTCACTTACAAGTCGCACAACCGATTACGTTCGGGCATCACATGCTGGCATGGTTTGAAATGCTGCAACGCGACTTTGAACGCCTGCAAGACTGCCGCAAACGCATGAATATTATGCCCTTGGGTGCTGCTGCTCTAGCGGGCACAACCTACCCCATTGACCGCCATTACACTGCTGAATTGTTGGGTTTTGAACGCCCTGCACGAAATTCACTTGACGCGGTTAGTGATCGTGATTTTGCTATTGAATTTAATGCCGCTTCCGCTTTAATCATGATGCACTTATCACGTTTTTCTGAGGAGTTAATCATCTGGACATCGGCACAATTTGATTTTATTCGCCTACCAGACCGTTTCTGCACAGGCTCGTCGATTATGCCGCAAAAGAAAAATCCTGACGTACCCGAATTGGTGCGCGGGAAAAGTGGTCGGGTCTTCGGACATTTATTCGCCTTGCTGACGCTGATGAAAGGTCAACCACTGGCATACAACAAGGACAATCAGGAAGACAAAGAACCGCTATTTGATACCGTGGACACGGTATTGGGTAGTTTACGCGCTTTCGCTGACATGATGCCGCACATTCAACCCAAAGCAGAAAAGATGCGCAAAGCTGCTATGCAAGGGTTCTCTACTGCCACCGATTTGGCAGATTACCTAGTCCGCAAAGGCGTTCCATTCCGTGATGCCCATGAAGTCGTCGGTAAAGCAGTCGGCTTGGGTGTGGCAACGCAACGCGATTTAAGCGAAATGAGTTTGGCTGAATTACAAGCATTCTCCGATGTAATCGCCGAAGATGTCTTTGCGGTACTGACACTGGAAGGCTCGGTAGCAGCGCGTAACCATTTCGGTGGCACAGCCCCAGAACAGGTGAAATTACAAGTGCAAGCGGCCCGTGCTTTGTTAGCATGAGACAAGAGGGCGTGCAGTTCGCTACACGCCCACCGTTTGACTTATTCCATTTGCTCCGCAGCAAACAGGCTTAAAAATACCAATAAACCCGCGCCACAGGTAATGGCTATGTCTGCCACATTGAACGTAGCAAAATGGTAGTTTTGCATCACCATTGGAATGTCAAAGTACACATCAATAAAGTCGATAACCTTACCGTACAACAAACGATCGATTAAATTACCAATCGCACCACCCAAAACGAGCGTCAACCCAATCGCCACCCAATGGCGATCTGACTTTAACTTACGCAACCAGTTGATAATGAACACGCTGACCAACACCGCCAGCAATGCGAAAAACCAACGCTGCCAACCACTTTGGTCACCCAAGAAACTAAACGCTGCACCGTAATTGTAAGCCAGCGTCATGTTCAGGTGCGAAATGATCGCGACGGGCTGACCTAATGTTAGGCTCGCTTCAGCCATCCATTTGGTCAATTGATCAATAGCGATAACCACCGCCGATAACCATAACCAACCCATCATGCCCGTTTGTTCCGATAAGGAACGAAAATTATGCATAGTCACGCGCCTCACCCGCGCCTTCGACATTTTCAACACAACGTCCACACAGCTCAGGGTGGGTAGTATGATGACCCACATCCTCGCGATGATGCCAGCAACGCACGCATTTAGTATGCGTTGAAGGACGTACCTGCACCCAAACGTGATCCATCACTTCCACCGCATCGGCTGGTACATCCACTGCATCATGCAAACGCGCAGCGGAGGTAATCAACACAAAACGTAATTCTTCACCCAACTTTGCCAACGGATCATGACTTGCTTCACGCAGGTCTTTACGGTAGTAAATATCCACTTCGGCTTCTAGACTCGCACCAATTTGCCCTGCAACCCGCACCGCTTCCAACTGTTTACTGATTAACTCGCGTAATGCAAAGACAGACTGCCATTCGCTGGCCGATAATTTGTCGCTGGCATCCAAACGGAATAAACCATCATACCATTGCGTAAACAGCACGGATTCAGCGGCTTTTTCCCCTGGCAAATGCTGCCAGATTTCTTCCGCTGTAAAGCTCAAAACCGGAGCTAACCAACGCACCATCGCATTCAAAATCAACCAAGCCGCCGTTTGTGCGGAACGCCGTCCACGACTATTGGCGTGCATGGTGTATTGGCGGTCTTTGGTGATGTCGAGGAATAAACTACCCAATTCCACGGTGCAGAAATTCTGAATTTCTTGCGCAATCAAATGGAACTGGAAGCGATCATACGCCGCCAATACGTTGTCCTGTACTTGCGCGGCTTGGTCGACAATCCAACGATCCAACGCCAGCATATCGTGCGGCGCAACTACATCGGTGGCAGGATTGAAATCATTCAAATTCGCCAACAAGAAACGGGCAGTATTGCGAATGCGGCGATACGCATCGGCAGTACGCTTGAGGATTTCGTCGGAAACTGACATTTCGCGGCTGTAATCGGTCGAAGCCACCCACAAGCGCAAAATATCCGCACCTAAGGAATCAGTGACTTTTTGCGGTGCGACGATATTGCCCTTGGATTTGGACATTTTCTCGCCTTTACCATCCACCGTGAAGCCGTGCGTTAAGACCGTGCGATACGGTGCAGCACCACGCGTGCCAATCGCCGACAATAACGACGACTGGAACCAACCACGGTGCTGGTCAGAACCTTCCAAATACACATCAGCAGGGAATTGCAATTCAGGGCGACGTTCCAACACCGCCGCGTGCGTTACCCCCGAATCAAACCACACGTCCAAAGTGTCGGTCACTTTATCGTAGTTAGCGGCATCATCACCCAGCAATTCTGCTGCTTCGAGTTTGAACCACGCATCAATGCCCTCCGCTTCAATGCGTTGCGCCACGGCTTCGATTAAAGCAGGTGTTTCGGGGTGTAATTCGTTGGTTTCTTTATGGATGAACAACGCAATCGGCACGCCCCATGTCCGTTGACGGGAAATACACCAGTCAGGGCGGTTTTGCACCATGCCTTCAATCCGCGCTTTACCCCAATCGGGTACCCACTTCACGCCTTGAATGGCTGCCATCGCTTGGTCACGCAAGCCGTTTTGTTCAAGGCTAATAAACCATTGTGGTGTAGCACGGAAAATCAGCGGGGTTTTGTGCCGCCAGCAATGCGGGTAACTGTGGCGTAATTTATCCGCTTTCAGCAATTTGCCGCGCTCGGTCAGCACTTCCAAGACATGCGGATTGGCTTTGTGTACCGATTCACCTGCGAATAATTCGGTATTGGGCAAGAAACAACCGTCATTTCCCACCGGATTATCCACGGGCAGACCGTATTTCATGCCGACGATAAAGTCTTCCTGACCGTGCCCAGGGGCAGTGTGTACCGCGCCTGTACCCGCATCCGTGGTAACGTGATCACCCAAAATCACCGGAACGTGACGGGCGTAAAACGGGTGTTGCAGGCTTAAGCCTTCCAACTTTTCACCCATGACACGCGCTAGAATGTGGAACTCGCCGATGTCAGCGCGTTGTAACACGCTTGCGTGCAAGGCTTCTGCCAGAATCAAACGCTCGGTTGGCGTTTGTACCACAACGTATTCCAGCTCAGGATTTAATGCCACCGCTTGGTTGGCGGGTAATGTCCACGGCGTGGTTGTCCAGATCACCACGGACACATCACCATTGCCTTTAGCATCTGGTACACGCGCCAGCAATGCGGCTTCATCCACCAGTGTGAAACGCACGTCAATCGAAAACGAGGTTTTATCGGCGTATTCGACTTCCGCTTCCGCCAAAGCTGAACCGCAATCGGTACACCAATGCACAGGCTTAGCACCTTTGTGCAAATGACCATTCGCAGTAATGCGCCCTAATGCACGCACAATGTCAGCTTCGGTTTGGAAATCCATCGTCAGGTAAGGATTTTCCCAATCCCCCAACACGCCCAAACGTTTGAAGTCTTTGCGCTGTTGCTCGATCTGTTCATTGGCGTATTCGCGGCAGGCTTTACGGAAAGCGAAAGCATCAATTTTAACGCCCGCTTTACCGACTTTTTCTTCGACTTTTAATTCAATTGGCAAGCCGTGGCAGTCCCAACCGGGAATATAAGGCGCGTCAAAACCACTGAGAGTTTTGCTTTTGACAATAATGTCTTTGAGGATTTTGTTGACAGCGTGACCAATGTGAATCGTGCCATTGGCATACGGTGGGCCATCGTGCAACACGAACTTCGGGCGACCCGCCGCGTGCTCGCGTAAACGTTGATAAAGCTGGCGATTTTCCCAATCTGCCAACATAACTGGCTCACGCTTTGCCAAATCCCCACGCATTGGGAAGGCAGTAGTGGGCAGGTTAAGGGTGTGCTTATAGTCCGTCATCAATCTAGTCCTGTCGTCTTAATCTGACTCATGCGATGCATAAGCGGCGAAGAATACCAAGTTTTGCCTTAAAAACCGATACATTACCATTAGATTAAGTGCTTTCACGGCAGTAGCGGATACGTTATAGTCGTTTAATATTTACTTCCCAGTTTTAGGGCTATGATTATTTCTTCCATAGGGACTCGTCCAAATGCATAAAACAACCATTATTACTGCGGCTCTGTTCTCCCTGAGTTTATTAAGTTCCGCTAACTTGTTGGCTGAAATTGACATCAATCCATCGCAGCCAACGACACAGCTTGCGCCACAATCCACCCCCGCGCCAGCTAATGGACAAACAGCACAGCCCAACTCGGCAGAACCTGTTCCTGTACCCGATACTACGCCCGTACCACCTGCGGCAACGCTCACCGCACTACCTGACACGCAAGGCAACGACCCACGCGAAAAAATCAAAAACGCGGTCGTCAAAGTGCATGTTGTGCAACACACTTACGAAACCTTATCCCCTTGGAACTCTGACTCGCAAAAAGGTTCAGGTTCAGGGTTGATGATCGAAGGTAATTTGATCTTGACTAATGCTCACGTTGCATCCGACGCGACCTTCCTCGAAGTGCAACGCCACGGTGAAACCACTCGCCATGAAGCACAAGTGGTTTACATTTCTCACGAATCTGACTTAGCCTTGCTACGCACCAAAGACCCAAGCGTTTACAAAGATGTACAGCCATTAAGCCTTGGCGACTTACCCAAAATGCAGCAACAAGTCGAAGTATACGGCTTCCCCATTGGCGGTGACACGTTAAGCGTTACGCGCGGCGTGGTTTCCCGCATTGAAAAGCAGAACTACGTTCATACGGGTGAAAACCTGATTGCTGCACAAGTCGATGCCGCCATCAACTTCGGTAACAGCGGCGGCCCTGTTATTTCCGACGGCAAAGTGGTTGGGGTTGCCATGCAATCCGGTTTTTTGACCGAAAATATTGGCTACATGATTCCTACACCCATTATTCGGCACTTTTTGGATGACGTAAAAGACAGCAAAGTCGACGGCTACGGTTTCCACGGCTTCTTAGCACAATCCATGGAAAACCCTGCTATGCGCCGCAAATACGGTCTGCAAGATGCGCAAACAGGCATGTTAGTGCATAAGGTTTATGAACATTCCCCAGCCGATGGCAAAGTCAAAGTCGGTGACATTGTGACCGAAATCGACGGACACAAAATCGAAAACAATGGTACGGTCGAATTTCGACCTGGTGAGTTTATCGATCACACACATTACATCGACATGCACCAAATTGGCGAAGACCTCAAAATCAAACTGATTCGTCAAGGTCAAGCGCAAGAAGTGAACCTACGTTTGGACAAACCTGGCAAAGAATATCTGTTGGTTAAACCCACCGAGTACGACAAACAACCAACCTACTTCATTTTCGGTGGTTTGGTATTCATGCCGCTGAATCAGAACGTGATTAATGGCATGGAAAACCCTTCCCCACAAATCGGCACATTGACTTATGAAGCTCCGAGTGAGGAACGTGGTGAAGCAGTCATTATGACCAAAGTTTTGCCCGCTGACATTAACAAAGACTACCACCACACCAGCAACTTGGTGATCGAAAAAGTCAACGGCGAAAACGTTAAAAACTTCCGTGATTTCTTCAGCAAAGTCCAAGCTTCAACCGCTGACTTTATTACCTTGGAAGGACCTGAAAACTTCCAATTGGTTATTGACCGCCAAGAAGCCATTAAACGTCAACCACAAATCCTGACGCAGTACGGTGTGAATAGTGACCGTTCGCAAGACCTGCAACAACCTGTCGCCGTACCGCCAATCGCTCAGCCTGCACCCGCAGCAGTAGCCGTTCCAACCCCTCCGGCTCTGCCTGCGTTACCCGCATTGCCCGCGCCCAATACAACCCAACCGCAGCCCGCTGCGCCATCTAGCACACCCGCGACAGGTGGTTCACGCATCTAATGCCGATTCGCTTACTCCCCACCCATTTGATTAACCAAATTGCTGCTGGCGAGGTCGTTGAACGACCCGCTTCAGTGGTAAAAGAATTGCTCGAAAATGCGCTGGATGCTGGCTCAACCCGCATTAGCATTGACATTGAGCAAGGTGGGGCAAAGCGCATTCGGATTCGAGATAATGGCGGCGGCATTGGGTGCGACGAACTGTGTCTCGCTCTAAGCCGCCATGCCACCAGTAAAATCACCAGTCTCGAAGACCTCGAACAAGTACGCACTTTAGGATTTCGTGGCGAAGCCTTACCCAGCATTGCCTCAATTTCGCGCTTAATCCTCAGTTCACGTCACACCGATAGTGAACAAGGCTGGCAATTATTCGGCGACGGTCAAGAAATTTTCGGCGAACCCGAACCCGTTGCCCACCCGCATGGCACGACCGTGGATGTCGCGGATTTATTCTTTAACACACCAGCGCGACGTAAATTCCTCAAAACTGAAAAAACCGAATTCAGCCACATTGAAGAAATCGTGCGGCGCATGGCATTGAGCCGATTTGACATTGGTTTTGAACTCAACCACAACCAAAAGAATGTGTTGCGCCTTCGCCCTAGCGAAGATCAAGCCCAAGCCGAACGCCGCATTGCGGAAATTTGTGGTAGCGAATTTGCCACGCAAAGCGTGTATTTCGATTACGAAGCCGCCGGAATGCGTTTGTGGGGTTGGTTAGGGCTGCCTACCTTTTCACGCTCACAAACCGATTTGCAATATTTCTATGTAAATGGGCGCAATGTACGCGACAAACTGATTAGCCACGCGGTCAAACAAGCCTACCAAGATGTGATGTATGGCGGGAGACACCCTGCTTTTGTGCTGTTTTTGGAACTCAATCCGCAATGGGTGGATGTGAATGCCCACCCGACCAAACAAGAAGTACGCTTCCGTGAAGGACGCTTAGTCCACGACTTTTTGTTTCGCACCTTACATCAAGCGATTGCCGATTTACGTCCAAATGCAACGGAACAACCGCCTGCTATGCCATTGGCAGCGCACGGTGAAGCAGTTAATACGCCCTCCACCAGCGTTTGGCAAACATTCGATCCAGTGGAAAACCATTCCCCGCCCACCAATGCCCAACACCAGCGTGAAGCAGGGCAACGGTTCGACTATGCAGCGTCGTATCAACAGCCACGACTAACCATGCCCGTGCGTGAAGCAATGGACATTTACCAGCAGCTTTACCAACCCGTTGCGCCATTACTTGAAACTGACGAACCTGTGGTAAGCGTAACCAGCGATGAACCGCATCTCACCGCGTCCACACCTACCGCGACGGACGACATCCCGCCACTGGGTTTTGCCCTAGCGCAATTGCACGGCATTTATATCCTGTCACAAACTGCGCAAGGCTTAATCATTGTCGATATGCACGCGGCTCACGAGCGCGTTACTTACGAACACTTGAAAGCCAGCATGACATGCGATGCAATTCGCTCCCAACCGTTACTCATGCCTGTTAGCATCAATGTCAGTAAGAAAGAAGCCGATATTGCCGACGAATACCATGACACTTTCCGTAGTTTGGGTTTTGAATTAGACCGCTTAGGTTTGGAAAAACTCACGATTCGCGCCATACCCAGCCTGCTCAAAGACGCAGATACCGCCACACTGGTGCGTGATGTGCTGGGTGATTTGATAACTTATGGCACGAGTCAGCGCGTACAACAGGCAATGAACGAAATTCTTGCTACAATGGCGTGTCACGGTTCGGTACGCGCTCATCGCAAACTCAGCATTCCCGAAATGAATGCTTTATTACGCGACATGGAACGCACCGAACGCAGCGGACAATGCAACCACGGTCGCCCAACGTGGGTTGCCTTAAGCCTCGAACACATTGATAAACTTTTTTTGCGCGGCAGATGAATCATTCCCCTACCCCATCCCATGCCTTACCGAAAGCCATTTTTTTAATGGGTCCCACGGGTACAGGCAAAACTGACCTTGCGGTGGAACTGTACCGACATTTTCCAGTAGACATCATTAGCGTGGATTCCACCTTGGTCTATCGTGGTATGGATATTGGCACTGCCAAGCCTGACCCAGCCACGCTTGCCCAAGCCCCACACCGCTTGATCGATTTTCTTGACCCAGCACAACCCTATTCCGCTGCCGACTTTCGCACCGATGCCTTACGCGAAATGGCAGACATTACTGCCGCTGGCAGAATCCCCCTATTGGTCGGTGGCACAATGCTATATTTCCGTGCATTGGAATATGGAGATCGGAAGAGCGTCGTGT
>CAZTUZ010000055.1:0-14350 GCA_964617055.1 uncultured Thiothrix sp. | reverse complement strand
GGTATTCGGGTAGTTCGACAATGGTTTGCATGAGTTCAATGCTAATCCAATGGATTATATCCAGTCAATTGAAAGCCCAAAGGTTGACCTGCAAAATACGGGGGCGGTAAAACCGAGCTGACCAGCAGTTTATCAATGTGGCGGATGGCAAACTCACTTTCGCCGCGCAAGCCGCCTAACGCGCATTATCCACGCCCGAAATAAAAACGCCGCCCTAAACCAGTGGCGTTTTTAAATTATTTTCATGGCATCGTGTCTGATGGTCGTTCTTAGATTGATGATTCATCAGTTATTTCATAAAATAAATTTTACTATCAATATCATGAATAAATTTTTATGGGCGGTTTCATGGATGCTAAGAATGTACGGTGGCAACGAATTTCCTATCGATGGTTTCTTTGTGGAGGTTTATGCGTTTTCAGCGGTGCAGTAGCAGCGGCTGGTACTGCGCCAACAGCTCCGACAGGGTTGAGTGCGAAATTGGGGGCAAATAATGTTAGTTTGTCATTTACGCCGCCTGCTTCTACGGGTAGTTCAGCCGTGGCGTTGTATACGGCGACTTGTACCGATGGCGCATTAAAATTCGTTGGTAGTTCTGCTAGTAGCCCTGTGGTGGTGTCGGGTTTGACCCAACAGGTGAATTATGCGTGTACAGTCAGTGCATCTAACGGTCAGCTCAATAGTCCTGAGTCTGCGCCATTGACGATCAATTTGCCATCGCCCCCTTCATTTACTGTTTACCCTAGTGCACCCCAAAATGTGACCGCGACGGCGGGTAATGGCAGTTTGCGCCTTAATTTTACGAAACCGTTGACAGATGGCGGTTTTCCAATAGTGGGTTACAGTGCCGTGTGTTCAGGTGGTAGTGCTACGGGTACTCAGGCGTTGAACAGTCCGATTATTGTGAATGGGCTGAAAAATGGTAAAAGTTATAGCTGTTCTGTGGTGGCGATTAATGCGCAAGGGGCTGGGACAAGTTCGGTCAGTGTGAATGCTACACCATTAGCCAGTTTAGGTGGTGCAACTGTGCCTAGTGTGCCACAAGCGGTGAGTGCAGTTGCGGGTAATGGGCAAATAACATTAAGTTTTACCACGCCTAGCAGTACAGGTGGTTCGCCTATTACCAGTTATTCCGCGACTTGTAATAATGGCGCAGCGACTCGCACTATGAGCAATAGTGCGCTCAATAGTCCGATTGTGGTGAGGGGTTTAAGTAACGGTTTGAATTATGCTTGTTCTGTGGTGGCTACCAATCTTTACGGTAATAGCCCTGCTGCAACGGCAGCGACTGTGATGCCTTCTGCTAGCTTGGTTAATAAGATTGAACCTGCAGCCAATATAGTGGTTTCCGCGACCGTGCCATCGTTAGCAGCCGATGGTACAACAGGGGTTATTACGCACGTCAAAACAGCCAGTGGTGCATTGTATAGTGGTTCGGGTTTAACCATTAATCTCACCTCGCGTTGTGCGGGGAGTGGCATGGCGACTTTAACCAATAGCATTACAGTGATTAACGGAGTGGCAGAAGCCGTGTATCAACCCAAAGGTTGTACGGGGGTGGATACAGTAACGGCAACGTTAGCGGGGTCAACGCTGACAGCAAGCACTCGAGTGGTGGTGAGTACGGCAGCCGCTTTATCGCCTAAAGCGGCTTTGGGTAAGTTAATGTTTTTTGACGCTGCATTATCAGCAAATGGTAAGCAGTCGTGTGCATCGTGCCATTCTCCGGCTCGACAATACCTTGCTCCTAATGCCTTGCCAACCCAATTAGGTGGGGTAACTGGACAGTCAGTAGGTTTGCGTGCTGCCCCATCAGCGGCTTATACGGCACTTGCCCCAGCTTTCCGGTTCTTATCAACCACGAACAAGGAAGGCACAACAGATGCCGTGGCCAACGGTAAGTTCGGTACACCATTGGGTGGTTTAATGTGGGATGGGCGGCAAATGGATGTATTCCAGCAAGCAAAAGGCCCACTGATCGCTCCACAAGAAATGGCCAATGCGGATAGCGCGGCTGTTTTGAATAAGTTACTCACGCGCCCTTATTTAGCGGCATTTAATGCTGTCTATGGCGCGACAAATTCCAGTAGCAACCCAGATGCTGTGCTGAATAATATGGCTAATGCGATTGGGCAATTTGAAACAGAAGACCGCTCATTTATGCTGTTTAGTAGTAAATACGATGCGGTACAAGCGGGAATAGCGAGCTTTACACAACAAGAAGCGAATGGGCAATTGCTATTTTTTAACTCGCGTAAGGGGGCTTGCTTTGGTTGCCATACGCCGTTTAGCGTGGCGCGTTCAGCACAAAAACCAGCAACTTTCACCGATGATGATTACCGTATTATTGGCGTGCCGCGTAACTGGGCTTTGCCATATAACAATGATGCGCGGGCGGCGAATGATCTTGCAGTCTTGGGATTCGGTAATTTTCTGAATGGTGCTGGGTTGGGTGCACCGAATCACCTTTACTACGACCTCGGATTCTGTGGGCCGATGCGTACCGACTCACTGCTTGATCCAACGGTTTGTGGTGCATTCCGCACGCCAGCATTACGCAATGTCGCGTTGAAGGGTGCTTACTTCCATAATGGTTTGTACACATCGTTGAATCAGGTGGTGGATTTCTACCTAAACCGTGACGCAAATCCGCAATGGATTTACAAAAAAGCCGATGGTACGGCGGATATTGCCTATAACGATTTACCAACCATTTTCCAAACCAATGTCACGGTACGCCCACCGTTTACGCCTGTTACGGGTGGACGACTCAGCCCTACCGATGTGCAAGATTTGGTAAGTTTCCTCTGTACCTTGACGGATGGTTACAATCCTAGCCAACCACAAGCGTATCGCCAACCTTTGCAATGTTCTAACGCCACACGGCGATAAAACCATCGTCGCCCACGAAACGCCGCCCTAAACCAGCGGCGTTTTTTGTGCCTGTTGTTCCCGCTCTAACAGCCGTTGTTTGCGTTCGATGCCCCAGCGATAGCCGGATAATGCGCCATCGCTGCGAATAACGCGGTGGCAAGGAATGAGCACGGCGATTTTATTGGCAGCACACGCGCTGGCGACGGCTCGCACGGCTTGCGGTTTGCCAAGGGTTTGCGCCAGTTCGCTGTAACTGCGGGTTGTGCCAGCCGGAATCTCGCGCAAGGCTTGCCAAACTTGCTGTTGGAAAGCTGTTCCGCTCATAGTTAGTGGTAAATCAAGGCTCTGGCTAGGATTGTCAAGGATACCAATAACTTGCGTCAGCCATTGTTGGGCTTGCGTGTCATTGCTGTGTAAATCAGCTTGTGGGAAGTTGCGGCGTAATTCGTCCCATAATGCGGTTTCATTATCCGCTAAAAGCACGCTGCAAATGCCGTCCGCATAGCGTGCCAGTAAAATTTTGCCCAAGTCACAAGAGTCGATAGCGTAAGCAATCATGTTAATTTCCTTCAAAATAATCGGTGTCGACTTTTTTGACTTCGTAACGTTCGACAACCGATACGCCGACGTTGTATTCGACCATTAATGCGGCGAGTTTTTCGCCGTCAATCAGAATAATGCGTGTGTCGATAATACGAACGTAGTCTTTGGCTTCGCGGGTGAAGGCAGATGTGGTAATGAACACGCCTTTTTTGGCGCGTTGTCCTTGCAATGCTCCGGCGAATTTTTGGATTTCGGGGCGACCGACCGTGGCTTCCCAGCGTTTGGCTTGGATGTAGATCACGTCCAGCCCTAAACGGTCTTCGTTGATAATACCGTCAATGCCGCCGTCACCGCTTTTGCCGATGGCGCGTCCAGTATCTTGGCGATTGCCGCCGTAACCCATTTTGACTAACAAATCGACGACCAGCCGTTCAAAAAACGCGGGTGAAGCTTCTTTAACGGTTTCGAGTACTTCTTGTTCGAGGTTTTGGCGTAGCAAACGGTACGCAGAGGCGAGAATGTCTTCGGGTGTGTCGTCGAAAATCACGTCCGAATCCATGTCGAGCAATGGGCTGTTTTCGCGCCCATTATCGGCTTTTGTGATACGGCGACGGTTTTTGAAGTCCTGAAATTCGGCAAATTGCGCTAGGTTATTGATGTGTAATTGTTGTGGGTATTGTTGCAGCAATTGTTTGCCGCGTTCGGTAATCACGAAATACCCGCGTCGTGGCGAACGCAATGCCCCCGCTTGCTTGAGGTAAGCACGCGCCCAACCCACGCGATTGCTGAATACGCTTTGCGTGCCGCTAGGTAACATGGTGCTGCGTTCATTATCGCTGAGTTGGTAATGTTCGGCTAACGTCTCCACCGCCTGACGTAATGGGTGTTCGCGTTCGTCAGCAGCCAATTGCAACAGGGGGCGCATCAGGGTTTGGTAATTAGGTATGGGCATGAGGCGTGGAAGTTGGTTATTTCGTCTGGGAAAGCATAGTCGACTCCGTGCTTGTGTGATACATCTGTGACAGTATTCTTGGAAGCCAGACGGTGTTTTTTCACAGTGACGGTAAAACTGCTAAAATGTTGGGCTTCTGCAAGCTTGGTAAAAGGATAAACGCATGAGGCTATTAGGCATTATTATTGGCATTTTCTGGCTAAATAGCATGTTCATCGGGACAGTACAGGCAGAAGAAACCCTTAAGGTTGGGATAAAATTGTCCGAGCCGTGGGTTATGTATGACGAAAAACTCCCACCAGAACAACGTCAACCTAGCGGATTCAGCATTGATTTGTGGAATGCTATTGCGGGTGAGTTGGGCACAAAAACCGAATGGGTTTATTTCGATACCATGCCGAACCTGATTCTGGGGGCGCAAAACAAACAGGTGGATGCGGGTATTTCTGCTATCACCGTCACCAGCGAACGCGAAGCGCAGGTGGATTTTTCCAATTCCATGTACGAGTTAGGTTTGCAAATCATGGTTTCGGCAGATTCCAGCCCGAATCCGCTCATGGTTGCAGCGAAAGAAATTAGCAATTTACTCACTTGGAAAGTACTGCTGGTGCTGACGGGGTTGGTACTTTTATTTGCGCATGTGCGCTGGTTGGTGGATCAACCATCTCAAGCGGATGAAGAAGCGACATTCGCGCCTAGTTATCGGCAAGGGATTCCACAAGCCGCGTGGTGGGCATTGACCATGTTTATCACTTGGGATACGCCGCCACGTCGTGGTTTAGCGCGGGTGGTGGATTTGGTGTGGTTTTTAACCGGATTTTTGGCATTGGGAATTTTAAGCTCCGTGATTACCGCCGCGTTGACTGCGCAAAACATTACCAGCAGTATTCAAAACGTCAACGATTTGGCGGGTAAACGTGTGGCAGCCGTGGCAACTGATGCGCCGCGTGCGTATTTGGAAAAGCTGGGTTTAGGGGGTATTCCGGTGGAAAATCTCGCTGAAGGCATTAAAAGAGTGGCGAATAAAGAGGTTGACGCGCTGGTTCACGATGGCCCGCGTTTGACGTATTTGGCGAGTGAATACAATAAAACAGCCCAACCTAGCAATGCGGTAATGGTGTTACCTGCGAGTTTTAATCCACAGATTTATGGCATTGCGTTTCCATCAAATAGCCAGTGGGTTGAGCCTGTTAATCAGGCTTTATTGAAATTGCGTGAAGCCAAGGGCACAAACGAGAGTGTGCATGAGGCTTTGCGTAAACGTTGGTTGCAGGAGTAAAAGCACTTCATGCTAACGTATTTATTGCGCCGTTTACTGTTAATGATCCCCACGTTGTTGGGGATTACGGTGGTGGTGTTTGCGGTCATGGTGCTATCGCCTGGAGGATTAACGGCGCAGTCGTTAATCGACGGTAACATGAAGCCGCAGGAAAAAGCTGCACTCGAAGCCTATTACAATAAGCGTTACGGGCTGGATCAGCCAGCGCCGCTGCAATATTTGCGTTGGCTGAATAACGTCTCGCCGATTGGCTTTGAACAAGACGCACAAGGGCATTACACGCAGTTTTCCTTCACTAAAGGCATGGATTTGGGCGAAAGCTTCCGTTACGGGCGCAAAGTGTCGGAGATTCTTGCCGAACGCATTCCCATTACCTTGCTGCTGAACCTGATTACCATTCCACTGATTTATGTGGTTGCGATTGTGGTAGGGGTGAAGGCAGCAACAGATCGTGGCGGGGGGTTTGATGTGTGGTCGAATGTTTCCATGCTGGCATTGTGGTCGATTCCGACCATGTTGGCGGGCGTGTTATTGCTCGGTTTTTTTGCGAATACCCAATATTGGCAATGGTTTCCAACCGCTGATATTAGCAGTCGTGCGGCGCAAGACATGCCATTTTTACCGCATCTGGTGAATGGGCAATGGGTGGCGGGGTTTTTGCTGGATCGCGTCTGGCATTTGGTATTGCCGATTATTTGCTTGTCTTACGCCGGATTTGCAGGTTTGGCGAAATTGACCCGTGCTTCGGTGTTGGAAAATTTACATGCCGACTATGCCCGCACCGCTCGTGCCAAAGGTTTGGCAGAAGACGAAGTGTTATGGAGGCATGTGTTTCGTAACAGTTTATTGCCACTGATTACTGTATCGGCGAGTTTATTGCCGAGTTTATTGGGCGGTTCAGTCGTGGTGGAAAGCATCTTTAGTATCAATGGCATGGGGCAATTGGCGGTGGATGCGGTGAAAGGGCGTGACCGTGAATTGCTGTTGTCGATTACTTGGATTAGTGGCGTATTGACCTTGATTGGTTACTTGATTGCCGATTTTTGTTACACCTTAGCTGACCCACGGGTGACGTATGATTAAAGCAGGCGTGTGGCAGAAAACCTTACAAGGTGCGGGCGTAAAATGGAGTTTGGTGTGGATTGGCTTGCTGATTTTCGCGGGTGTATTCGCGCCCTTTTTAGCCAATTCCATGCCGTTAATGATGTACAAAGCTGGCGAATTATCTTTCCCTGTATTGCGTTACCTGCGTGTTGAAGACCTCGTGGTGTTCAGCATGTTGGGTTTAGCGATTGTCGTGCTGTTATTACCGCTGAATCCGGCGAAACGCTGGCTGGTGTGGATGGTGGGGACGCTGGTGTTGGGTTCTGTCGCCGCTTTATGGTGGAAAACTCCGCAAGTGTTGGTGTATGAAACCTTCCGCGAAGCCGCTTACACGCAAGCGGATTGGCGCGTTATGCCGCCGATTCCTTACGCACCAACCGATTATTTGCGCGATTACCCCGAACACAGTTTGGAAGCTCCGCTGGCTTCCCCGCACGAACAACAGCGTCAACATTGGATGGGCACGGAAGAAAACGGCGCGGATGTGTTAAGCCGCATGATTCACGCCTCACGCATTGCTTTGAGTATTGGCTTAATTGCCACGGGTATTGGCTTGATCATTGGCATTGTAATTGGCGGTTTAATGGGCTACTTCGGCGGTTGGGTTGATATGCTGGGAATGCGTTTGGTGGAGATTTTTGAAGCCATTCCCACGTTATTCTTATTGCTGACCTTCGTGGCGTTTTTTGGACGCAGTTTGTACTTGATGATGGTGATTATTGGCATTACCAGTTGGTCGGGTTATGCGCGTTATGTGCGGGCAGAGTTTTTAAAGCTGCGTAAACAAGATTATGTGCAAGCGGCAATTGCCAGCGGCTTGCCATTGTCGTCGATTTTATTCCGCCACATGCTACCGAATGGTGTTGCGCCGTTATTGGTGTCGGTGAGTTTTGGCGTGGCATCGGCGATTTTAGCCGAAACTACCTTGAGCTTTTTAGGGTTAGGTTTGGTGGGCGAACCGTCGTGGGGGCAAATGCTGGATCAAGCGGTGAAATCGTCCAGCTTTAACTGGTGGATGGCGGTTTTCCCTGGTGGCGCGATTTTCCTCACCGTCTTCGCTTATAACCTGATTGGCGAAGCCTTCCGTGATGCGATAGACCCGAAACTGTCTCGCGGGGGTAAGGCATGACACTATTACAAATTAATCACTTACACACGCACTTGCACAGCCAAGGTCAGGTTGTCAAAGCGGTGGAAGATGTTAGTTTCAGCATTGCCAAAGGCGAAACATTTTGTTTGGTGGGCGAATCGGGCAGTGGTAAATCCATTACCGCGCTGTCGGTGATGCGTTTATTACCTGATGGCATTGCCGAACACCCACAAGGCGAAATCCTGTGGAATGGGCAAAACTTGTTGGCAATGGACGAGGCTGAGTTACGCCATTTACGCGGCGCACAAATTGCCATGATTTTCCAAGAACCCATGACCTCATTGAATCCGGTGTTGAGTGTCGGTGAGCAAATCATGGAAAGCTTGCAGTTGCATCACCCCGACATGAGCGAGGAAATGGCTAAAGCACGCGCTTTGCAAGCCTTGCAGCAGGTACAAATTCCCCAAGCCGAACAACGTTTTAATGATTACCCGCACCAATTATCCGGTGGGCAACGTCAGCGCGTGATGATTGCAATGGCGTTAGCCTGTGAACCGGAATTATTGATTGCCGATGAACCGACTACCGCGTTGGATGTAACGGTACAAGCTGAAATTTTGCGTTTAATGCAGCAACTACAACGCGAAACGGGCATGAGTATGCTGTTCATTACCCACGATTTGGGTGTGGTAGCACAAATGGCGCACCAAGTTGGGGTAATGCAGCACGGGCGATTGGTGGAAGTGGGGCAAACCGCGCAAGTGTTACAGCAACCACAACACCCTTACACCCAGCAATTACTCGCTGCGTTGCCGGAAAATTTGCAAAAAACCAAACCCGCATTACCGCCTAGCGTTACGCCAACTACGCCTTCAACCCCATTGCTGGCGATTCGTGATTTGAATGTGTGGTTTCCGATTAAAAAAGGCATTTTACGCCGCACGGTGGATTATGTTCGCGCTGTGGATGGTGTGTCGTTGGACATTCCGCGTGGGCAAATTGTGGCATTGGTGGGCGAATCGGGTTGTGGCAAAACCACCTTAGGGCGAGCGGTGTTGCAGTTAGAACGCCCGACTTCGGGTAGTGTTTGTTTGGCAGGGCAAGAATTGGTCGGATTGTCGGCACGCGCTTTGCGCCCGTTGCGCCCGCAAATGCAAATTGCTTTTCAAGACCCGCAGTCGTCTTTAAACCCGCGTTTATTGGTGGAAACGACTTTGCTTGAACCCATGCGTGTTCACGGTATTGGGCAATCGGATGAAGAGCGGGTAGAGTTAGCCGCCAAAGTGTTGAACGATGTGCAGCTTAAACGCGAACATTTGTGGCGGTATCCGCATGAGTTTTCTGGTGGGCAACGCCAACGCATTGGTTTGGCGCGGGCATTGGTCTTGAACCCATCGTTCATGGTGTGTGATGAAATTACCAGCGCATTGGATGTGTCCGTGCAAGCCGAAATCTTGCAATTGCTGCTGCAAATTCGTGCGGAACGCGATTTAACCTTGCTGTTTATTACGCATAATATTGGCGTGGTGGAATATTTAAGCGATCAAACCGTGGTTATGTACAAGGGAAAAGTGGTGGAGCAGGGCGCGACGGCTACGATTTGTCGCACCCCTGAGCATCCATATACGCAAAAACTGTTGGCGGCTGTACCACGGCTCACCAACTAAGAGAAACTAACATTCGCGCCAGAAAAATGTACCACAGTCCTGACACCACAGCTTTTTCTGATTACTAAGAAGTTTTCTGTACCACGGGCGGTGTACAGGCATGACATAACCGCTACGACAGGAAGGGCAACAAACATGGCTTTCTTTTAGCCAGTCGTATTTGTGCAAATGCGTGATGGGTTGCGCTTGTGGCGCGGTTTGCGTGCGAGAGTGAGTATGTAACATAAGCCATTAGCCCCGACTTTCAATAGACAAGTCAGGTTAATATAGACGCGCCTGCAAATTCTGCGAATAGAATTTTTATATTATTTATTGGTTTCGTTTTATGCTAGTTATCGTCCTGCCATAGGTAACGCCCTACTGCCAACCACGCACCGATGATACCTAACACACTGCTGGCTAACAAAATTTTGATCGTCATGACGACATCCAAGCCACGCAGGGTGAACTGACTGCCATATAATTGCGCCAGACGATTCACCGGATCGATAAGAAAAAGTAACGCAATATGAACAATAACTAGGCTTAAGATGCCCCCGAATAAACCAAACCAAATTCCACCGTAAATAAATGGGCGACGAATATAAGTGTTGGTTGCCCCAATTAAGCGTGTGACGCGGATTTCATCTTTACGGTTTTCAATATCCAAGCGGATGGTATTGCCAACCACTAATAGGACTGTTAGGCCTAATAGAATCGATACCACCAACACGATGCGTTCGGCTATGCCCAAAATTGCGCGTAAACGTTGTACCCATTCCACATCGATTTGCACGTCATCAACTTCGGGAAACGCCTTGAGTTTGCTAGAGAAGGCGTTAATGTCTAGTTCTGCACTACCCAATAAATCCAGCCGTGGCGTAAGAATGAGTACATGGGGTAGCGGATTTTCATCCAGTGTGTCTAGTGTTTCGGCAAATCCTGTGATTTTACGAAAATCGGTGAGTGCTTCATCACGAGTGACAACTCGCACGCTGTCGACTTCGGGCATTTCTGACATCAGTTCGGCACGGTCTTTGGCCTGTTGTTCTGTAACTGTTTGCTTGAGAAATAAGGTGATGGTGGGTACTTCGCGCTTATCATCCGTCAGTGTTTGCAGATTTTTAAGCAGCAAGTGCAGGCTAGTCGGTAATGACAAGGCAATTGCAATGGCAGCCAGTGTGATCCACGTTGAGAGTGGGTTAAACCATAAACGTTCCATGCTGAATTGGATAGCATGGATTTGTTGGTTGAGCCATGCGCCCAACGGGCTAGAACCCGCAACCTTATTACGTTTGATGGGGGGCTTTTTAGGGGATTGCGTCGCCATTAGTCAACCTTTTGTAGCACGATGGTGCGCTTTTTCATGCGTTCGACAAGCGTGTGATCATGGCTGGCAATCATAACAGTTGCACCTAATTCGTTGAATTGAGCAAATGTGAACATAATATCTTGGGCGAGTTCAGGGTCAAGGTTGCCCGTTGGTTCGTCCGCCAGAATGATGGTTGGTTTATTGACCATTGCGCGTGCAATGCCGACCCGTTGTTTTTCACCCGCTGATAACATAAGGGGAAAGATTTTTTCTTTGCCAAGTAGCCCCACTTTGTCCAGTGCGGCTTGTACACGGCGGCGAATGTCATTGGATCCCATGCCTGAAATCAATAACGGTAAGGCGATATTGTCGAATACCGAACGGTCATATAACAGGTGAGGGTCTTGGAAAATAAACCCAATACGTCGCCGATAGTTGGGGATTTGGGCTTTCGTCATTTTGGCTAACGAATGCCCACCCACGATGACATCCCCACGGCTTGGGCGTTCTAACATGGCGACCAATTTCAGCAGCGTGCTTTTGCCCGCGCCGGAATGTCCGGTGATGAACACCATCTCACCTGCTTCCAACGTCAAATTAACGTTATACAGCGCAAGTTGACCTGTGGGGTATTTTTTACTGACCTGTTTAAATTCGATCATGTCATGGTTTTACGTTTTTTCACCTGCTAATAGGGCACTCGTGAATTCGTATGCGTCAAATTCTTGTAAGTCGTCGATACGTTCACCCACTCCCACAAAGCGGATAGGAATTTTGAGTTGTTCGGCGATGGCAAATAGGATACCACCTTTTGCTGTTCCATCTAATTTTGTGACCGTAATGCCAGTCAGACCCAAAGCTTCGTTGAATTGTTTGGCTTGTATTAGCGCGTTTTGCCCGATACTTGCGTCCACAATGAGCATGATTTCGTGTGGGGCAGAAGCGTCGAACTTTTGTATCACACGTTTGACCTTTTTTAACTCATCCATCAGATTGGTTTGCGTGTGCAGTCGACCAGCGGTATCCGCTAATAGTATGTCGACTTTGCGGGCTTTAGCAGCTTGAATCGCGTCGTAAATAACCGAGGCTGAATCCGCACCACTACCTTGTGCAATCACTGGAATGTGATTACGCTCGCCCCAAATGGTCAATTGTTCAACAGCAGCAGCACGGAAGGTATCGCCCGCTGCTAACATGACGGACTTACCCTGTTGTTGAAAGCGTTTAGCAAGCTTACCAATCGTGGTGGTTTTGCCAGCACCATTAATACCCACCATTAAAATAACATAGGGTTCGTGGCTACTGTCAATTTCTAATGGTTGTGCCGCAGGGCGTAAAATGCGGTGCATTTTGTTGTAAAGTGCTTGCATTAACGCGTCTAAATCTGCCAACTCATTACGGCTGACGCGGCTGGATAAATCGCTCATAATCGCTCGAGTGGCATCGACACCAACATCCGCCGTGAGTAAGCGGGTTTCGAGTTCTTCCAGCACTTCATCGTCGACTTTCTTTTTGCCTTTGACGAGGGTTTCCATGCCGTCAGTTAATGCCGTACTGGTTTTGGATAAACCACGCTTCAGGCGTGCAAAAAAGCCTTCTTTAACAGCAGGTTGATGGGGGGCGGCAGGGGTGATCGGTGTGGGATCAGCTACCGTCTCAGGGGGGGGTACGCTCGTTTCAACGGAGGGCGTATCCTGCACAGGAACGGTTGGGTTAGCAACTTCCTGCTTTTTTTTCTTTCCGAATAATCCAAACATCGTACAATGAACCGCCTAAGCGTTAAATGCTCTATCAGGTGAAAGATGCAAAGAATACTAACATTTACCGACAAAATCCGTAACAACGGAACAATTTTAGCGGCATCCTGCTTATTCAGTCTGTGCTTTGCACTGCCTGCACACGCGATTGAGCGCGTAAAACCCACTGCTCCTGTCCATGAATATAAACTCGATAATGGTTTGAAAATTCTAGTAAAACAGGATAAACGCGCCCCGATTGCCGTGGTGCAATTGTGGTATAAAGTGGGGTCTAGTTACGAACAAAACGGTTCGACTGGGATTTCCCATGTTGTTGAACACATGATGTTCAAAGGTACGCAAAAATACCCAACAGGTGAGTTTAACCGCATCATTGCGGAAAATGGCGCGGAAGATAATGCCTTTACTGCACAGGATTACACCGCCTATTACCAAGTGATTGCGGCAGACCGTTTGGAAGTGGCGTTTGATTTGGAATCGGATCGGGTGCGTAACCTGACTTTACCGCCTGAGGAGTTTAAAAAGGAAATCGAGGTCGTTAAGGAAGAACGGCGGTGGCGCACTGAGGATAAACCCACTGCATTATTGCGCGAACAGTTTGAAGCCACGGCATTCATGAATAGCCCGTATCACAACCCCGTGATTGGTTGGATGGCGGATTTGGATGCGATGAAAGTGGAAGATTTACGCGCTTGGTATGAGCGTTGGTACGCGCCTAATAATGCTACTCTTGTCGTGGTTGGTGATGTTGAACCGGATAAAGTTTTTGAATTAGCAAAAAAATATTATGGTCCACTCAAGCCGACGGCGGATATTCCCCCTCCTAAACCTCAAACTGAGGTTGAACAAAAGGGGATGCGTTACCTCAAACTCAAAGCTCCTGCGGAATTGCCTTACATTATGCTGGGTTACAAAGTGCCTAGCATGTTGAGCACGTCGGAAAAATGGCAGCCTTATGCGCTGGAAATGCTGGCGAGCATTCTGGACGGTGGTAATAGTTCGCGCCTTGCCAAGGAGTTGATTCGGGGTAAAGAAATCGCTTCTGAAGCCAGTGCCAGTTATAGCGGTTACGGACGCTTACCCGATTTGTTCGTGTTAGGCGGGATGCCAGCGCAAGGGCAGAAACTCGAAACCGTGAAAGCGGCGTTATTGGAACAGGTTGAAAAGCTGAAAAATCAACCCGTCTCCACCGAAGAATTAGCGCGTGTGAAAGCGCAAGTGATTGCAGGGGAGATTTACGAACGCGATTCGCAACAGCAACAAGCCAGCTTGTTGGGTTCATTGGAATCCGTAGGGTTGGGGTATGCTTTAGCGGATCAGTATGTGGATAATATTTTGGCTGTTACGCCGGAACAAATTCAGGCCGTTGCTAAACAATATTTGAACGAAGATCATTTGACCGTTGCAGAACTCGACCCGCAACCAATTGACCCGAATAAACCGAAAAATGAGCCGCGTTTTGTGAGATAAGCACTGATGAAAATCAAACAATACTTTAGCTTTGTAGGCTTGCTGCTGTGCTGCTTGTGGTGGTCGGCGATGGCGAATGCTGCACCGAAAATCGAACATTGGACAACCAATAATGGTTTGCGCGTGTATTACGTTCACGCACCCGAATTACCAATGGTGGATTTGCGGATATTTTTATTGTTTTTGCTAAGATAGATGACGATGAAAACTTAACTGCATTTATCGTAGAACGTGATTTCGGTGGTATTACCATGAACCCAGAAGAACACAAAATGGGTATCAAGGGTTCCTCAACCCGTCAGGTGTTTTTTAATGATTGCCCT
>CAZTUZ010000054.1:0-14364 GCA_964617055.1 uncultured Thiothrix sp. | reverse complement strand
CAATACAGAAATTTAACCTCACCATTAGCTTGCCAAGCTGCATCAAGCCCATCATCACCCCTATCGCAGGATGCAGAACCCACGTCAGCACAGGAAACGCCTGTTACGGTTTCCCCATCAGAGACAAGCAGTCTAACAGCGGAACTCCCACTTGAATTACGTTCTGAACCTGAATCATTAGCCTCTGCTTTGGCACAGCGTGGTTTGCAGGAAGAATTTGGCAGTTTGCTAGAACGCATGTTGGCCGAACAAGCAGAATCGTTGCCGGATATTAGCGTGCTGGATACCACTACACGCCCTATTACGCTCCCAACCAATGCCTTGGACAGCATTACCAACACCAACACCAATTCACACGAAACCATTCGTTTACCTGCGACTTTTGTGGATGGTCTGATCGAGCGAGCCGTCGGTTTGAACGTGCAACAAGTGCGCATGTCCGAACATTTAAGCAGCATGGGCATGGATGTCGAGGAGTTAGTGCGTACCGTTGCACGGTTACGCCAACAAATTCGGGCGTTGGAACTGGAAAGCGAAGCACAAATCCATGACGGACGTGCCGCTTCTGCCAGCCGTTCTGCCGCACAAAAACGCGGCGAAACGTTTGACCCATTGGAGATGGATCAATACGCAGAAATTCAACGGATTTCGCGTTCATTAGCGGAAAGCCTCAATGACCTAGTGAATTTAGAGGCAGACCTTGCCAGTCAGGTACGCAAAGGCGAGCAATTACTGCAAGATGACATGTGTACCACACGGCAACTCCAGCAAGAACTCCTTAACACTCGTTTAGTGGCTTTGACGGTTTTAATACCACGTTTACGGCGTTTAACCCGACAAACAGCAGGCGAACTAGGCAAACAAGTCGCTTTGGAAGTGGAAGGCGAAGATTGCGAATTAGACCGTAATCTACTGCAACACATGACCGGCCCATTAGAACACATGATTCGCAACTCGGTGTCACATGGCATTGAGTCACCTGAAGAACGGGTGCGCAATGGCAAACCTGCAATGGGGAAAATCACCCTCAATGTGAGTCGTGATGATGCTGAAATCGTGATTCGCTTCAAAGATGATGGACGTGGTTTGGATAAACAGCGTCTATTGCAAAAGGCTTTGGAAAAAGGTTTAGTCAGTTCTGCCCAAGAATTATCCGATAGCGAGTTGGAACGCTTAATCTTACGCCCTGGTTTTAGCACCGCCACCACAGTCAGCCAAATTGCCGGACGCGGAATCGGCATGGACGTGGTGTATTCCGAACTCAAAGCTTTGGGGGGGAATTTACAAATCCATTCGCAATTCGGACACGGTGTGGAATTTACCTTACGCTTACCGTTTACACTGGTGGTGAATCCGGTGTTATTGGCGGAAGTACAAGGGCAGATTTACGCCATCCCCATGAATGGTATTCAAGGTCTGGCACGCCTGACTGGACAACAATTGCAAGAAGGCCTCAATGACCCCAATGCACGAGTAGAATTTGCCGGACAACTTTATTACCTGCGCCAATTATCCGAGCAACTCGGACAAGGCACAATATCACAGGAATTTGCCGTTGATGAACGTTTCCCCGTGGTATTTATTCATCTGCAAGGACAAACCGTGGCATGGGTCATTGATCGCGTGCGCGGCCGTCGCGAAGTGGTATTGCAACCGTTGGGAACATTATTCCGCAACTGCCATTTGTATTCTGCGGCAACCGTCGCCCCCGATGGACGGGTTTTCCTCGTGCCAGATATGGCAGAACTCGCCCGCCGCACGTTAGCGGGTCAAGAAGAAACCACCGAAATCATTACCGCAGCGGAAACCAGCCCAGACAATGCCGGCCCGCCGCGCGTTATGGTAGTGGATGATTCCATTACGGTGCGACGCGTCACGGAAAAATTCCTCACCAGCCAGCATTATGTGGTAGCAACTGCCAAAGACGGTATGGAAGCCTTGGAACAAGTGGGTGACTTCGCCCCCAATGTTATTCTGCTGGATATTGAAATGCCACGCATGGATGGCTTTGAATTACTGGGGCATTTGCGCCGTGATGCACGCTGGACAACGCTACCTGTGATTATGATCAGCTCACGCACCGCACAGAAACACCGTGAACATGCCGCCTCACTAGGAGCTACAGGTTTCTTGGGCAAACCCTACCAAAATGAAGTCCTATTAGAAGCTCTGCAAGAAGTACTCGCCAGCGGACATGAACCCAATAACCAACATGTACAAATCTGGGAGGCTCTGCCTGCATGAATATGGAAGTCACTACCCATAACCAACCTGCTATCAAAAGCTTAATCGTGCGCTTGCACAAAGGCAGTTTGATTTTACCCGTCAATCTCATGGCGGAATTAGTGACAGGTAACGAACTCAGCCCTTCCGAACACCCAGGTATTGAAGGTTGGTTGCATTGGCGTAATCGCCAAATTCCTGTGGTATCACTGGAATCCCTTTGTATGCACGACGAGGAAAGCGACAGTGACGAAGGAAAGTGTCTGATTTTACACACAGTTTCATCCGTACCTGGCCTACCTTTTATTGCATTACGGGTACAAGGTGGCCTGAATACCTTGGATATTTTGCCGGATACTTTGCGGGATGATCACAGCGGCAATGTTCAACGCTGCCCATATGTGGCACGCCAAGTCCGCGCCTCACATTTGCTGTGCTTTATTCCCGACCTGCCTGCGATTGAAGCGGTACTAGCCGAAATCCTGCAATTAACTGCCGAACAAGAGATGCTAGTGTTAGACCAAGACGAGTGACAACAACACCACTAAACAGAATGTAATCAAAAATGCAGCATGAACATTGTTATGCTGCATCAGGTGTTCATTAAATACACTCTTCTCAGCAACGTTACGCATGATTTCAATGCGCTGTTGCACAGGCAACGTTTCAATTTTTTCAAAACTAGCACACCCACCTTTGAGATTAATCAGCGGGATCAACATGGTGATGTTGATGTGCGCGGCAATCGCATCCTGCGTTGGTGTGTCGTAATTGATCATTGTCGGAGCAGCGTATTCAAAGGCTTCGAGTTCAAACATATCCCGCATTTTATCCTGCGCTTCACGCAGAATGGCACGATTACGTTCCAAACCGTCCTCTAAATCGCTTAATGGTGTTGCAGGTAACGGCACGGCGGTATGAATGACGTATTCACGCCCGCGTATGATGACTTTCACCGTTCCGGCGTAATTGTTTGGCCCTGTTTCTATTGGATTACCCATAGTCGTTACATTCGATGCAAATTTGTTGTGGATTATTGGTATCGATTCTGATCGCACTAAGCTGGCCGCCCCATACACAGCCCGTATCCAGCGCGATGACCTGGTGTCGGTCATAATAGCCTAAAGTTGACCAATGTCCAAACACCACGTTGACTCCCAATTCACGTCTGTTTGGATACTGAAACCAAGGAATAAGTTGCACAGAACTGTTATTTTTTTGTGCAGATGGACTGCCTTTTTCCTCAAAATCTAAACTACCATCCACTCGACAATAACGCATCCGTGTGAAAACATTAAGAATATAACGGTGTCGATCCCATGAAGTGTGATTCGCACTCCAGTAATCCGGCTGATCACCATACACCTGAGCCAGCCATTGTGCACATTGCGCCCCAGCTAATGCCTGTTCAATTTCCGCCGCACATTGTTGCGCTGTGGCTAAATCCCATTGCGGGGCGATGCCTGCATGACACATCGCATACCCCAACGACGTATCCACATGCAAAATAGGACGCTGCGCCAACCAAGTCACTAATTCCGCGTAATCCGGCGCATCTACCAAAGGCTTCAGCGTTTTATGTGTCTTGCGCAAACCGTGAAACGCAGCAATCAAGCTAATATCATGATTCCCCAGCACCGTTACAGCAGCCTTGCCCAGACCACGCACAAAACGCAAGGTCTGCAAAGAATGTTTACCACGATTAACCAAATCCCCCGCAAACCATAAAGTATCGTGCTGTGGATCAAAGCCCACTTTATCCAACAGACGCATCAAAGGTTCATAACAACCTTGTAAATCACCAATCGCGTAAATTGCCATCGTGTTTTTTCTCCCAATAAAAAAGCACCCGCTAAGGAGTGCTTCTTGTTATGCGACTGCCTGCCGTATTTTGCAAGACAAAATCTAGACGGATGATTAATCGTCGCCAGCCAAACTCATCAAAAATTGCAGAATGTACCAGAACAACAAACCAACACTAGAGAATAAAGATAAGGAAGCTGCAACGTGCTGTTCCGTATGATACTCATGAATAATGTTGGACGTGCTATACAACACAGCCGCTGCGGCGAACAAAATCATGATGCCAGAAAATACCGCGCCTAAGGTAAACCCAAATAACGCACTCGCAAGGATTACACCTAAAGCAATCCAACTACCCATGCTTAAGATAGGCCCCAAGAATGAGAAGTTCTTGCGCGTTGTGAACGCAGTAAAAGTGATTCCCCCTACTAACATCAGAGTCAGTAAAATCGCATGGCCTAAGATGTCTGGTGCGAACTGTTGCGCGATGTAAATCATCGGCATAAACACAATCGCCTCTGCCACCACAAACGCACCCAAACCTGCATATTGCATTTCTTTGGAAATGGGTGAATGTGCCCAACGGTCTGCGATATAAGAAACCCCCATGAACATCACCATGACAATCAGCCACATCCAGCTATTGCCTTTTAAAACGTTCAGGAAAGATTCCGCAACACCGGATTTCACCAGCAGGGTTTCCAAACCTGCAAAGGCTAAAATCGCCCCCCCTAGATGCAAGTAGGTGCGGCGAATAAAACTCGCACGTTCGGTTTCGCCAGCATTAGCTACTAGCATTCCCGTATTGATGTCAAAATGTGCCATACTAAAGCTTACTCCTATGGATTTTTATGAATGTAATCATTACATACGCACAGGCAAAGCACTAATTCCCATTCCAGATAAGGTTTGTTGCCACTTGTTCAGCGTTGCCGCATCACTGACCGGCCCAACACGCACGCGAAACCACGTTTCGCCATGCACGGTAGCTTTCACTGTTTGGGATTGTAAACCGCTACGCTTCAGGCGGTTTTGCATAGCAAGTGCTTGCTCTTCTGTTTTGTAAGAACCAATCTGCAAACCATTAAAACCTGTTGGTAAAGCACTGGGTTTTGCCTCGGCGGTTGGCGTTTCGGTAGCAGGTGCAGGCTTGGTCGCAGGGGTTGGGGTCGCTACCGTTTTGGCGGCTTTGGCCGCATCATCATGAACCGCAATTGGCACATCCACCTCTAACTGCGGCAACACCGCGTGATAACTGAACTCCGCAGGATTTGCCGTGTTGTCTGGCGGCACACTCGCGGCGGCTGCATCGCGACTAGCAGCATTGGGCGTAACACTCGCACTGGCATTGGGTGCAGTACTCACCGCAGCAGACGGCGTTGTGGTGGTTGTTTGACTTCCCTTGTTAGCAATGGCGTACATCCCCACTCCAACCAATAGACCAATACCAATTCCGCCTAACATCCAGCTAAGCCCGTATTGACCGAAACTACTGTCTGCGGCAATTTGCTGTTTAAAATCTTTAGTCATTGTTGTGATCCCGTTTTACGGTAAGTGTGGTCGCCAAAGTAGAAAGACTCGCCATTGGCTGTGCTAATACCAATCATTTTCCAGTGATATTACTAACTGATATTTTCAAGTGAATTTTAACTGAACTCAATGGGATCAACATCAATTGACCATTGAATGCCACTGCGTCCACGCAATTGCCCTTGTGCATACCGCACGCGCTGCAATGCCGTGTGCAAAACCGCACGTTGAGCACAACTGAGCAATAACTGCGCTCGATAACGATTTGCACGTTTTTCAATCGGGGCTGGCACAGGTCCTAAACACTGCAAATGCGGTAGGCTTGGTACACCTTGTTCCAGACATTCCACGATTTGTTGCAGAAATGCCAATGCTTTATCCATACTATGCACACTGCTGGCTCGCACCAAAGCTTGATAACCAAATGGTGGGTAATGCCAGCGTTGTCGCTCGGTTAGCAACTGCGAGGCAAACGCACTATAACCCTGCCCTAGTAAATAATGTAATAAAGGGTGTTCTGGTTGAGCGGTTTGTAAAATCACCTGTCCGGCTTTATCAGCACGTCCTGCACGCCCTGCTACTTGTACCAATAACTGCCCCAAACGTTCTAACGCGCGGTAGTCGGTGCTATGTAGGGACTGATCCGTGTCCAGAATCACCACCAGCGTCAGATTCGGGAAATCATGTCCCTTTGCCAGCATTTGTGTGCCGACCAAAATGAGTGGTTCATTAGTGCGTACTGTCGCGAGCTTTTCCTCCAGCTCCCCCTTACGGCGTGTGACATCGCGGTCAATACGCACCACCGGAAAAGCGGCGAAAAGGTTTTGCAGCACTAATTCCAGACGTTCTGTTCCCTGCCCTTGTGTAGTCAGATGCGGGTACTGACAATGCGGGCAAACATTTGGGGTCACCGTTTCAATACCGCAGTGATGACACACTAAACGATTACGCCGCGCGTGCCACGTCATGTTTACACTGCAATGCGAACAGCTTGCCTGCCAACCACAACTCGCGCAATACAACGTAGGGGCAAAACCACGGCGATTCAAAAACACCATAACCTGTTCGCCCCGTTCCAAGGTTTGGGAGATGGTTTGCACACTCGGTGGGGTTAAACCCGCCTGTAATGCACTTGCAAATGGACGAGTATCCTGCAACTGCAAACGCGGTGGACGCGCAGCGGCAGGGCGTTGGGTTAGGCAGCAGTAATGAAAACGCTGGCTTTGTGCATTATGCAAGGACTCTAATGACGGTGTTGCTGTACCGAGAATGACCGGAATCGCCAATAATTGTGCTCGTTTAATCGCCAAATCCCGCGCATGGTAACGAAAACCATCCTGCTGTTTAAGCGATGCATCATGTTCCTCATCCACCACTATCAAACCCAAAAACGGAGCGGGGGTAAAAATCGCCGAACGAGTCCCCATAATAATTCGCGCTTGCCCACTACGCGCCTGTAACCACGCCTTCAAACGTTCGCCATCACTTAACCCCGAATGCAAACATACCATCGTCACCTCGGCGAAAAAACGTTGGAAACGCGCCAACAACTGCGGGGTCAGACCGATTTCCGGCACAATCACTAGAACTTGTTTACCCTGCGCCAGCACTTGCGTCATTAAATGCAAATACATTTCGGTTTTGCCACTACCCGTAATGCCGTGTAATAAAATTGGGCGTGGTTGAATTGCCTGCATCCAGGTTTGCATGGTTTGTAAGCATTGCTGCTGTTCAAGTGTTAAGGTAATGTCGGTTTTCGCAGCGGTAGCATCGCTTATCGCAGCCGGAGAAACCTCAAGCCACGCCTGTAGTCGCTTAGATAACGGTTTGGCTCTACGCAAAGCCAATGGAAGGGCGGTAAAAACCACTTCCCCTAATGGATAATGGTAATAACGTGCCGCCCATGCTAACAACTTGCGTAAATGCTCATCCACCACGCTCACCGTGTCACACACTTGATGCAAGGTTCTCAGTTGAAAACGGACTGGCTCCTCTGTAGCCGCGTGTTCCGATTGGAAACGTTCGCATTGCCAAATAACCCCCGCGATTTCCTGTTTACCCAGCGGTACAGCAACACGTCGTCCCAACCAATCCTTAGGGTCACATTCCGTCACCACCTCAGAAAAAGGCAACAAATAGCTTAGGGTGTCATGTAAAGGGCGGGGAATAGCGACGTGTACGAGGTAAGCAGGTTGGTTCATGTGCCAAAGTTTACCGGAAAACCTGATCCAAACGGTAGATAAGCACGAATTTGTGGGGCAACTATGATGCAAGAAATGGCATTCATACGCAACTACTTGTTTATAAGGGAAGTTCTCAAGTTATTCACAAAACCTGTGGATAACTCTGTGGATAACTCTGCAAAATCGCCTTTAAACCCTTGTCAGATAAGCCTGTTGACAGATTGATTATTTTTTAATCAAAAAATCTTATTACTTTAAAATCAAACAGTTAATTTTATTAAACGCACTCATTTCTGCAAGGCGGGAGGATTCTTCGGGTAGTTTCTGATGGAGTGGATAAGCTGTGGAAAAAAACCGATAAGAGCTAACAAATTCTGTTTTGTCAAGACTTGACCCAAGCAACTATGCCATGAATTTGGTATTTTATTGAGCAAAATCCCCCAAAAATTTGAGCAGATTTAGTGTGCAAAAAAGAAGCTGACCGTAGTCAGCTTCCTTGCATGACGCAGCAGCGTTAATTACAACAATTAACGAGTGCCACTTGCAGTAACGTCTACACGACGGTCAGCCGCACGTTGTGCAGAACCTGCACCTTGTGTTGCTTCGGCTTCACCTTTACCAACCACTTGCAATGCAGCAGCAGGAATGCCTTTGCCCGCTAAGTAATCAGCAACTGCTGTCGCACGTTTCTCAGACAGTTTTTGGTTGTAAGTGTCAGAACCGATGTAGTCGGTATGACCAACAACGCTAATACCTGTCACTTTCGCACCTGCCAGACCAGCAACGAATTGATCCAACGCTGCTTGACCAGCCGGTTTCAAGAGTGCTTTGTCGAAGTCGAAGTTCGCATCAGCCCCTAAAGACAATTGTTGAATTGGTTTAGGTTGTGGTTTAGGTTGCGGTTTAGGCTGTGGTTTAGGTGGAGCTGGAGGTGGTGGCGGTGGAGCCGCTTCACAGCCTTCTGGCATAGAACTGAATTGCGCTTGAACGCACTCACCCGCGCTGTTTTTAACAGCTTTGCCTGAACCATCTTGAACGTACTTACCGTCTTCAGCTTGCGCTGTCGTTACCATCATAGCGGCCATCATGGCAGCCAGACTAATGCCTGCAACTTTCTTCAGAGTCATTGTGATCTCCTTAAGCCTGATTTTAAGTTTACATTGTTGAATATCATGACCTGCAACGGCCAAGGTTAGCATATTGCGGGACGTGAGCTTATGATAGTGTCTTAAATATACAACAATCGTTGTGATTATAGGTTAAAGCAAGCTTAAGTGACTACTATAAACCGGGATTTTCTACAAGCTATACCGCAAGAAACCCCCAATAGTGGGGGTTTCCGTGCCTTGAGATCACACCATGTTATGATGGCTGATCTTATTTTTGGTAGGATTGCAGTGCCGCACGGCTCGTCGGATCAATAGCAACTGGGCCTTTATAATTGCCTTTGACCTTCACTTTAGGCACAACAGGCACTGGTTTTGGCTTCACAGGTGCTGGCAGAGGCTTTTTCACGGCTGGCGGCACTGGTTTTACAGGTGCTGGCGCGGCTTCACAGCCTTCTGGTGAGCTACCAAATACGGCTAAAACGCACTCGCCTGCACTGTTTTTGACCGCTTCACCCGCACTGTTTTGTACATATTTGCCATCTTCGGCAAAAGCGGGGGTGCTCAATGCGACAGCCAATAAAGCCGCAACACCGAAACCTGCTGCTTGTTTGCAATTCATGGTGATCTCCTTACGTCTGCTATCTTCAAGGTCTGGTTTTTGAATTTAACTGAATAATCGCGTGGCTACTTTAAAACACATAAATAGAGATTAGTAGCATTAACGCAACAAGTGTGTATATTGCACGACAAACGCACGATACGCCACAGGTAGACGCTATGCAACATCCAAACATCTCAATCTCCCAACCGATTGTCGAATTATTAAACTTGATGGAACGGCTGCGTGATCCTGATCAGGGCTGCACTTGGGACAAAAAACAAACATGGCAAACCATTCTTCCTCACACTATCGAAGAAGTATACGAAGTCGCCGATGCTGTCGACCGCCATGATGCATCCGCCTTACGCGATGAGTTAGGCGACTTATTGTTCCAAATCGTGTTCATGGCACACATTGCAAAAGAGCAAAACTTATTCGACTTTAACGACGTAGTACAAAGTGTCACCCAAAAAATGATACGCCGTCATCCCCATGTATTTGGCGATGTTACCTACCAAAATGAGCGCGAACAAAAACAAGCTTGGGAAAGTATTAAGCACGCCGAACGCACTGAAGAAACAACCACACCAGCGTCCAGCTTTTTCACGGGCATCCCTCAAGCTTTACCCGCATTACGGCGTAGCCAAAAGCTACAACAACGTGCCGCACGAGTAGGATTTGATTGGGATAACTGGCAACAGGTGATCCCCAAAGTTCACGAAGAACTGGACGAAATTCAAGAAGCCGTCTTGCAAGGTGAATCACCCCAGCGTATTGAAGAAGAGGTCGGCGATGTCATTATGGCGACCACGAATTTGGCACGCATGTTGGGGGTCAATGCGGAAAATGCACTGCGTGTTGCCAATAACAAGTTTGAGCGACGGTTTTTGCGGGTGGAAAGTTTATTACAAACACAAGGTATCACTCTGGAACAGGCGAGCTTAGAACACATGGAAAATGCGTGGATTATCGCCAAGCAAGAAGAGAAACAGACAAACGGTAGCTGAATAGCACCTGAAAAACGAAGCCCCCGACGAACGGGGGCAGTCAACACGGGCAAATGTTATTATTATTGGTGTTTATTGTTGTTGTTAGCTGGCTTCACGATGCCTTGTCGTTTAACGACTTTCCCCCGTTTGGTATCGCTGGATTCGACTCCCCCCGCCTTGCAGGGGGCTTCGTCAGGCAAGCAGCAACTTATTGTTATGATTGTTTGTGGCTGCTTTCTGCCTCTTGGGGCTTGCTGAAACCTTGTTGTTGTTTTTATGTTCAAACAATCCGCTGACTCTTTAAATATCCCCCGCGTGTTACCGCAGGGGTTATAGGAGTCGATGTATGGTCAGGCGTTTTATTGTTATTGATGTTTATGCCTACTCTCTACATCTTGGGGCTTGCTGGTAAATTCTTCCTTTAACCCTTTCTTATTTTGGTTATCGTCCTGATCAGGTTACGGTGCTGTGCACTCTGCGTCCTGATACTCTTACTATTGCAACCAGCGTGCCAACCCATAAAATTATTAGATAACCCATTGTATTTAATAGCCTTTATCATTAATTAAATTAATTCACAATATAAGGGAATCTACAGATTTTTTGTCAGAAAGTGACACAAATGACAGTTTAGCGGTGACAAGCGGCGTATTGAGTGACAAAGTGACAAAATCGTAGGACAAATGGCAGACTCTCTACGACCGAATATCCACTAACGTAAGCTGGCACGCAAGGCTTGGCGGATCATTTCTTCCACAGTAAACCCTTGATTTTCAAAGCTAGTGATCATTTGACTGGCTTGTGCGGGTTTGTAACCTAATGCCAATAACGCATTAATCGCCTCATCACTGACACTGGCAGGCGAAGGGACGTTCGTTGTCAAACTCGGATGAACGGCAGTATGACTATCGTCACCTTTGGGTAAACGGTCGCGTAATTCAATCACTAAACGTTCAGCCGTTTTCTTGCCAACCCCTGGAATACGGCTTAAACGCGCAATATCCCCCGCATGTATTACTTGTTGAAACTCCAAGGGGTTCATGCCAGAAACAATCGCTAGTGCCATTTTCGGCCCCACGCCATTGACCTTTAATAATTGACGGAATAATTCGCGTTCGGTTTGTGAACTAAAGCCGTAGAGCAATTGTGCATCTTCACGCACCACAAAATGTGTATATAAGGTGACATCATGGTGCAATTCCGGCAGATCGTAGAACGTGGTCATGGAAGCTTGCACTTCATAACCCACACCATTCACATCTAAAAGCAGATCGGGCGGTTGCTTAATCAATAACTTACCGCGTAACAAACCAATCATGTGTTATCTCCGATAATAGGGGGTGGTGTTGGATTGTGCGGCGGCAATCCGCGTCTTCAGGTGGCTGGTGTGTGCATGACACAAGGCAATGGCTAAAGCATCAGCCGCATCCGCTTGCAATTTGCCATGCAGATTGAGTAAATATTTCACCATGTGTTGCACTTGCGCTTTATCCGCTGCCCCTTTACCCACGGTGGCTTGTTTAATTTCTTTCGGGCTGTATTCCATGACGGTTAAACCGGAGGTCACACCCGCACAAATCGCCGCACCGCGTGCCTGCCCCAATTTCAATGCGGCGGAGGCATTATTGGAAACGAATACGTTCTCAATCGCCATTTCCGTGGGTTGATAGTGCTGAATCAGCGCGGTAATTTCGGTGAAAATCTTGCCTAAACGTTCGGGGAAAGGTGCGTCGCCAAGGCGTAGACAAGTGCTGAAAACGTGTTGGGTACGTTGCCCATCGGTATCAATGACCCCGATTCCGGTTTGGCGCGAACCGGGGTCAATGCCTAGAATGCGGCGCGTCACTTAGCCGTGCGCCTCTAAATCCGCATCGGTAAACTCAGCATTGGTGAAGACTTCTTGCACATCGTCCAAATCTTCGAGCATATCAATCATTTTCAATAGCTTAGATGCTGTATCGCCTTCCACCAGCGTTAAATTATCAGCACGCATGGTCACTTCTGAACCGTCCGGTGTAAAACCCGCCGCTATCAGTGCGTCTTTCACCGCTGTGAAATCTTCTGGTGCGGTAATGATTTCGGCTGAACCATCGTCGTCGATTTGAATATCTTCTGCACCCGCTTCCAGCGCGGCATCCATAAGTTTTTCCTCATCCAAACCGGGCGCAAAAATCATGACACCGATTTTTTTGAATTGGAAAGCCACCGAACCGTTTGTACCTAAATTGCCGCCGTGTTTGGTGAAAGCATGACGCACTTCGCCCACAGTACGATTGACGTTATCGGTCATGGTTTCGACGATAACGGCAATCCCGCCTGAACCGTAACCTTCGTAACGTACTTCGGAATAGTTTTCCGTACCCGTTTCGCCTGCCCCGCGTTTGCACGCTTTATCAATCGTGTCTTTTGGCATGTTCGCGTCGAGGGCTTTGTCCACCGCCAAACGCAAGCGCGGATGCGCATTCGGGTCAGAGGTTTTGCCTTCGCGTGCCGCGACGGTGATTTCGCGGATTAACTTTGTCCAGATTTTGCCACGTTTTTTGTCAACAGCGGCTTTCTTGTGCTTGATGTTTGCCCATTTACTATGACCGGCCATCTCAAACTCTCGTCGTTAAGTCGTGAAAAATGCGACGTAGTTTAACATAGCTTGTAGTCATTGCAGACTGTTGGTATTTCAAAATCATTACGACTCCATTAACTTGCATCATTAGGGCAAAAATGTGTTGATTTCGCTAAGATTAATGGTGAAAAGTGGCTTTGGTTTCAATATGTTGCCGCCAACAATGCCAGAATACAGAATCCACTTATGGTGGAACAGTTTCGCAGGTTGGTATTGTTTAACTTTGTCCGGTTGCTGACGTTGGTATTCAGCGAGGCTTGCGTGCTTTTTCCACCAATTCCACCCACGCATGGCGTACATAGTCGCGTTCTTTACTAAATTGCCCCACATCAACCACCGCAGCTTGCTCTTGCAATGCCAATTCATGAATACGGTCGCGCAAGGTGCGATAAATATCGCTGAGGGTGTCAGCGGATTCAGCATCGAGAATGCCGACCTTGTGTAAGGATTCCAATTGGCGAATATTGTCGCTCCATTCCACCAATTCGGGGTATTGGTGCGCATGAGCCAAAATCAAAAACTGCACCATAAATTCAATGTCTGTGATGCCGCCTGCGTCTTTTTTCAAATTGAATTGTTTAGCATTTTTACTGCCTAAGGCATCCCACATCTTGCGGCGCATGGCGACGACTTCTTGGCATAGGGTGTCGATATCCCGTTTGCGGCACAATACATCGTGGCGAATTTGTGCAAATTGTGCGATTAACTGCGGCGAACCCGCCACCGCCCGCGCCCGCAACAATGCCTGATGTTCCCAGACCCACGCTTTGTCCTGCTGATAATGACGAAATGCCTCCAAGCTACTGACCAACAAACCCGACGCACCACTAGGGCGCAGGCGTGTGTCCACTTCGTACAAACGTCCTGCTGGGGTAAACGTGGTCAACGTGTGAATAACACGCTGTGCCAATCGCGCGTAGAACACCGCATTTTCCAGCGACTTCTTGCCAGCCGTGTGTTGTGCTGTGCCGTGGCTGTCGTGCAGAAAAATCACATCCAAATCCGAACCGTAGCCCAGTTCCAAGCCACCGAGTTTGCCATAACCAATGATGGCAAAACCGGATTCGTGCGTCGTGCCATCGACTTGGTAAAGCGGTTTACCCGTCTGCGCGGTCATGGTATCCCAAACGTGACATAGGCTTTCTTCCAAAACCGCTTCAGCAATCCACGTTAATTGGTCAGACACTTTCATTAACGGCAACATGCCCGTAATGTCCGCTGCCGCCACGCGCAACACTTGCGCCTGTTTGACCTGGCGTAAACGTTCCATCACCTGTTCGGGGTCGTTTTGATCAATACGACTCAA